>JAIRPR010000206.1 GCA_031256895.1 Coriobacteriaceae bacterium | reverse complement strand
GCTTGTCTAGCCTTGCGAGGGACCTCATCGCCTTCGGCGACACCTCAACCTTCCAGGCCAAGGACGCCCCTCGCCTCTTCGAGCGTGTAGGTCCTCATCCTGCCTGCTCGGTAGTCCTCGATGTCGCCGAGTATGCCGTACTCGTACTCGAGCCGGTCCAACGCAGACTCTATCGCCTCGTTGATGTAGAAGGCCTTCGACCTCCCTGTCCTAGAGGCGAGGCGCGAGAGCCTTTCCTCCGTCTGCTTTGGAAGCCTGACCGATGTGGGCATGGCGCTCCCCTTTCCTCGTGTTTCGGCCATAATGGATACATGTATCCATTATACCACAACCCCGTGCGTCGAACGGTCAATTTCTGCTCAATATAGCTTTTTGCACGCCTTGTGCGAGCGCCTGCCCGGCACCGTCGGCGCCGGGGGGCCTTGAAGGCGGTTTACCATAGCCGTGCGCCTGCCCTAGGAACCCTCAACAGTCCCTAGAGTAGGCGACGGCCATGGAAAACCGCTGTCAAGGCCCCCCCTGGGCCCAAGGCCCAGGACTTTTCAATGGAGAGGCCGTCCATTGAAAAGCGTCCATTGAAAAGCAGGATAAGGGTTGTTACCACTTCGCGGCAACGTTAGGGTTTCGGCGTGCCGAAACCCCTGGTTGAAAGGCAAAAGGAAATGGTGTATCCTTTGTTACCAGAACCCGCATTTTTGACGGTTCGTGTATACGCTTTTACGCGGGGGTGTATACATCTTGCCAACCTGGAACCGAGGTAGTACTGATGAAAGGGACGGTTGTAAGCGTCCGTCTGAGCGACACCCTGGTCGAGGGGATCGACGAAGTCATGCGCTCTGCCTCTTTGGGGAGCAGGTCCGACGCTGTCAGGCACGTGCTCGAGGAGGCCTTGGCCGCCCGGACGCGCAGAGGGCGCTGAGGGCTGCGCGGGGCATCCTGTTGGGCTCGGAGCAGGCGATGAGGGAGACAGCGCGCCTGGCCGCCCTGAAGGCCGGGCGCTACGCCATGCCATACAGGGAAGCCTACGAATCGGCCGTGATGGAGAAGTCCGCCATGGCCGACAGGCTCATCCTGGGGTCCGTGTACGGAACGCCCGCTGCCGTCCAGGCTGGGAGGTGGTCAAGCCTCTCCACGCTCTCGCTGGCCGTCATGCAGGGCCTGTCGGACGGCCGCGGCGGCGAGGACGAGGAGCAGCAGAGGAAGGCAATGAGGCCGCGGCTTCGCCTCTCCAGGCGTGACGACGAGAGGCAAGGGCCAACGCACCGCAGGCGCGCACATCCATAAAAGGTGTTAGAATGTCCCTAGGACGGATTATCATACAGAAAGGAAGGTGCCCAGGTGAAGGAACACGTCGATTATTAGCTCTCTTTGGCCGAATATGACTTGGAGACAGCAAGGGCCATGCTTGAGAGCAGGCGCTACCTCTATGTCGGATTCATGTGCCACCAGACCGTGGAAAAGGCGCTCAAGGTCATCATCTCGCGAGACTGCCAAAAAGACGAGATCCCGCCGAAGATACATCACCTGCTGAAGCTGGCCGACCGTGCCGGTCTTTACAATACCGTGCCGGTCTTTACAATAAAATGTCATCAGAACAACAGGCATTCATCAAGAGCCTCAACCCTATGAATGTTGCGGCGAGATATCCAGAACATAGATCACAGGTATCAGAAGGTTTGTCGGCTGATGCGTGTGACACCTTGATAAAGAGGACCGAGGAGTTGTTATGTTGGATAAAAGCACAGTAATAAGAACAGCCACCAACTATGCTGAGGCTGTGAAAAAGGAGTTCTCGCCCGATGCCGTCATCCTCTTTGGCTCATATGTCAACGGAAATCCCAACGAAGGGAGCGACATCGACATAGCCGTCCTGTTCAACGGCTTCTCGGGGGACATAGGAAAGGCCTGCTCCCGCCTTTGGGATATATCCTATGACATAAGCTGGGACATAGAGCCTCACCTCCTTGACTCATCAGACAATCCGAGCGGCTTCGTGGGCCACGTCCTGAGGACGGGGCAGGTCATATTCGAGTCCCAGGACGACAACGCTGCCAGATGCTGAGCCCTTGATAGTGAGAACAGGAATGAGGGCCTCTGCCTTTGAGGTTTTGATTGGGGATTTTTAGGTTCTTCGGCAGTTATCGACTAAAGGTGATAACTACCGAAGCCTCATTATTATACGAAACACAAAGGGGCCCTTCAAAGAAATGACGCGTATCCAGTTGCTGGTCGATCCAAGGTTCGTGTTTCTTGGATGTGCCATCAACCCACAAAAGCACCCAAAACGGCTTCTGGGGGTTGATGATTGCTGGTCGATCCAAGGTTCGTGTTTCTTGGTTGCTTGAAGGGGCCTTTAAAGAATGGAAGTGTTCTTCAGTTGCCCGCACGCTCCGGCGATGTCGGAACCACGGGAATTGCGGACGGTTGTCGGGATGTTGTCTGCCTCCAAAGCGGAAGTCCAACGATCAAGCACCGTTGATGGGCTGGGGCGAAAACCGTCAATCTGGGGCGCACGGTATTCTTGGCCGAATGCTCCTGGATCAATGAGCTGGTCGTTACGCTTCCTCTGCGCCACACCTTCTCCCTGATCCTTGACGATTGAATTAAAGGGGATAAGGTTGACATGACAAAGAAGGCCAACGCAGTAATGCTTCAAGGCATCAAGGTCTGAGGGCGAGTCGTTCACGCCATCAAGCATGACGTACTCAAGACTCACTCTGCGGTTCGTGCGTCTTATGTATTCAATGATGGCCTTTCTGAGTTCGGGAAGGGGCTCGCTTGCAAGTTTTGGCATAAGCTTGTTGCGCGTCTTCTGAACGGCGCTGTGGAGGGAGACAGCAAGAGTGAACTGCTCCGGTTCCTTTGCGAGGGCTTTGATGCCCTTGATGATGCCGCAAGTCGACAACGTTATGTGGCGTGCCCCGATAGCAAGGCAGTTCGGGTTGTTCATGATATGAAGCGCAGCAAGCACGTGGGCGTAGTTAAGGAAAGGCTCGCCCTGTCCCATAGTAACGATGTTGCTGACCCGACAAGACATATCAGACTGAACCACCAAGACCTGATCGACTATCTCGCCAGGCAGGAGGTTCCTCAAAAAGCCTTCTTTCCCGGTAGCACAGAAGGAACAGGCCATCGCACAGCCCGCCTGGGTTGAGACACACACCGTAAGGCGTCCTGTTGCTTTTCTCTCGATGGAATAAGAGAGCGCGGAAACATCGCGTTCGTCCGGTATTCCTTCCCCTGCCTCTTCCCCTGCTTCTGTGTTTGTTCTTTCGGCTTCCTCATCGGCTGGCTTTCCCTTGTTGGGACGATTGCAACCGTTGAGCCTTGCGCGAGAAGCACCATAGGCAGCGTTGTCGAGGCCTTCTGAGGCCCCTCTTCTCAGGACGCCATCTTTCGTCGAACAACCAGAAGAGCTATTCCTGCCCGGACGTGCGTTGATCCCTGTTCCAGAAGAAGCGTTCGCTGCTTGAACCGAACCTGCAGGCAAGGGATTCCCCGAAGGGATCGCGACAGTCTCCACGAGGGCACCGTCCTGGTATTCTAATAGGTATTTTCGGGTGCCATCGACCGAGGTCTGACGATCGACGATACGGGGGGCATTGATGGGATAGCTATGTCCAAGTTCTTCCCGAAAGGTTTTTGGAAGGTTGGTCATAAGGGCATAGTCGGTGACACCTTCACCATAGAGCCATTTCAAAAGCTGTTGTGTGCGAAAAGATGGCTGTTTTAGCTCGGACATGAGGGAATCGAGACCTTCAAGGGAAAACTGCTTGATTGTTTGTTTGTTCAGGGAGCTCATGTCTTGTATTATAGCGGTTATAGGTGCTTTATGTCGGGGGGTTGGCATGACATTAAGAAGATTCCGGACATTTAGCAATAAAGCGTCCATCCGCATGGCTCATCGAAACAACAATTTGCTATACTTTGTTTGAACATAGCCGTTGTCCAAAGGTCGCAGGCGGTCGTCTTGGGCAATAGCGACCGTGCCGCAAGCCTCCAACAAAAAGCGCGTGTTTTAGTTGAACGGAGAAACGCCGATATGTCTGACTTTGAAACGTCCGAAAAGGCTCAAACAACACCCATGCTAGAACCTCGGGGGTGCAAGGTCGCCCTTCTGAGCGGTGGTTCAAGCGGAGAACGCGAAGTATCTTTGGCATCAGGCAAAGGGGCGCAACAGGCGCTCGAAGCGGCGGGATTCCTGGTGACGATGCTTGACCCTTCTTGTAAAGACGATCTCAAGGCGCTGATAGACGGGGATTTCGACATCGCTTTTCTCTGTTTGCATGGCAAAGGTGGGGAAGATGGGGCTATGCAAGGCTTTCTGGAGGTCATCGGGCTTCCTTACACTGGATCGGGCATATGGTCGAGCGCCTTGTCCATCGATAAAGCCAAGGCGAAAGTGTTCTATCAAAGCGCTGGCATCAAGACACCGGAGTCCATGACGATCGGCAATCCTGCTCAGGCAAGCCTCCGTACGGTGGTTGAGGATCTGGGTCTTCCCTGTGTGGTGAAGCCGGTCTGCGAAGGGAGCGCCTTGGGGGTATACATCGTCGAAACCGAAGATGAGCTGCAAAAGGCACTCAACGACCTGTCATCCATTTCCAGCAATGCCCTGGTTGAGAGGTTCGTGTCAGGAAGGGAGCTGACCGTTGCGGTCCTGGGCAACGAAAAACCAGAAGCGCTTCCCGTCATCGAGATAATCCCCCAGAACGAGTTCTATGATTATGAGTCGAAATACAGCCCGGGCGGCTCACAGCATCTGTGCCCGGCACCTATCGGTGAACAGGCGACGAAGGATGTCCAGCAGATGGCCATCGCCGCGCATGTTGCCCTTGGCTGCAGCGGCGTATCAAGGAGCGACTTCATACTTGATGAGGCGGGAGAGCTCTGGATACTGGAAACGAACACGATCCCTGGGATGACCAAGACGTCCCTTCTTCCCGATGCAGGGCGGGCAGCGCAGATAGGCTTCTCCGATCTGTGTGTGCGACTGATTGCCTATGCGCTGGCGGGACGCAAATGACGCTCGCGAAACGCAAATAGCGCGCACCCACGCACAGAGCGCGCACTCTCGCACAGAGCGCGCACCCTCGCAAATGGCGCGCACCGAAACGCAGGCAATGCAGCCGACGGAGAAAGGTGCCTTGCTGGGAAGGGCAAGACGCTCGCAATGCCTATTCCAACATTCAGAAAACAAGCACAGGATGTAAGGTCTCGCGGCTGCCCACCTGCCCGCCTTTCTCATAAACCTTCTCATACCCGAAAGGTTTCAAATGTGAGTAGAAATACCCTAAAAACTCATTGACGTGAAGAGCTTGTTGTGTAAGAATACACCGCAGGCTTCGGGATGATGGAACAGTAAGCTAGGAGAGAGAAATGAAAAAGGAAACATTCAAAAAGGTGTTTTCGGTGGTTCTCTGCACTGCGTTTGCGTCTGCCCTGTTCCCCAGCGTTGTGGCTTTTGCGGGGAATGTTGCGGATACGCCCTTCTTCTACGATATCGACTATCAGCAAAGTGCCGATACCATGCAAAGACCAAAACTCGATGCCACATCATCGTATATCCTGTGTAGCTCAAACACAGGAACAGCAACCGCACAATCGAATGGCATCCAGATGGGCACCGTGTACACGTGGGGCCCCGAATATCCTGTGGGCATTGGGTATCAGTATCTCACGAACTGGGTATGGGAGAACCGGCCTCAGACAAACGTTGCCGCGTATTGTTTTTTCAGCTTCCATAATAAGACCAACTATAGAGCCATCCATACAGAGGGGCTTTGGAGCCCCGATAGCGTCTGACGCGCAATAGGACTGCTCGAACGTGTCAGGAAAGCACCAGGTAGTTTCCGTCCTTGGAGCCCCGATTGCGTCTGACGCACGATAAAGGGTAGGACGCATCATCCCGAAGCCTTCGACCCTTGTTGTAAGGAAAGGAAGTGTTGGACGTATGAAAAAGCATAAAGCCCTTATGTTTCTTGCGGCCGGTCTTGTTGTGCTTGTCGTTGTGGTTGCGTCTGCTTTTCGGATAAGCCAGGTGAACTCAATCCAATATGGCGAGGCACCCGGGGGGTCCAGGGAAACAGAGGATGGGTCTGTCTTGCGGCATCTCTATAGAATCGGGGAGCAAATCGACCTTTCAGGATACGAGGCCGACAAAAAGAAGGCGCCCCAAGGGTATATGGTCACCTATGATAGCCACCAGATTGTCGAAGCCGATGACATCCAGAGCGAATTTCCTGATTGGGCACCCTACTACAGCTCTGCGACCGAAAAATACGATCCAGAGAAATACCTGAAGGTGCGAATGACGGTGACCAACAACAGCGAAGAGGAAGCAAGCCCCCTTTGGTTCAGGCTGGAATCGACATCTTGGTCAACAATTGTGAACCCGCAGCTCACGGCATTGATGAATGGGGCAAGTGGAATGTCGGGAGCCCAAAAGGAGACGGGGGAGGAAAGCGCAGCCCACGGCAGCCTTACCGTGCCGCCACACGAGAGCAGGACCTTCACGGTTGTCTATTCCTTGTGGGAGCCGACCTTCTCGGAACAACAATGGCAGAATGTCTACGATCTGCCCTATTCGCTGGTGTTGCTGGACTACCCTGACAAGCTCATCGTCAACCTCACCGAAGGATGAGGGGACAGCTCATGGGTATTCTGCGGATCGAGCTCGGGCGAGCCTTCCTCAACCGTTGGTTTGCAGCGGCCTTGGGGCTTGCTTCTGCCATAGTGGTTGCTCATGTGGCATTTTCCATAATGCCGGCGGCAGCAGAACAGCAGATGTATGTGGAAGGTGTCGGATTTCCTTTGTCGGTGTTCAATCGGTGGATAGGCGGTTGGCCAGGAACGGTATTTCCCACCCTGTATTTCTTCATTCTGCCCCTTCTGGTGTGCCTTCCTTTTTCGGCTACACTTTACTCGGACACAAGAACGGGGTATGACGGACAGGTGGCAACGCGGGTCTCGCGGAGGCGCTATTATTATTCCAAGGCAGCTGCCGCTTTTTTGAGCGGCATGGCCGTAGCGGTGGTCCCCCTGGTGCTTGACTTTTATCTTACGGCACTCTTCCTGCCCCTGGTGATGCCAGAGCCAGCTTCGGGGCTTTTTCCGATATTTCCGTATTCCACCTGGAGCGACATCTATTACACCAACGCCTTTTTATACACGGGCATGTTCCTTGCCCTCATTGCCGGTGCTTCAGGACTGATTGCCTGTGTGCCCTTGCTGTTTTCGCGACTATTAGGCAATGGGGTGTTGGTGTTATGTTCTTCCTTGTTCCTGGACACCATAGCCAACTACCTTATTGGTTCAACCGATCTGAAGTTCCTGGTGCCTTCGGTATTTATGCGCCCCGACCAGCCATATTATGGCTTCGACGGCATCCAGGTGGCCTTGTTCGTCTGCGGGCTTGCGGCTTTGGAGCTGGTCGCCCTGTACAGGATGGCAAAAAGACATGAGACTTGTTAGATGCTGGGCAGCAGAACTGGCCTTGTATTACCGGGTCAGCCTTCGATGGCCTATAGCAGCGTTGGCAATCGTTATCGCTTGCGCCTTTACGAACAGACAGCTTGTCCGCTTCATTGCCGACGAACTCTACGACGTGCGGTTCGGTTTTGCAGACATCCTGATAATGTCCACGTCGCCACCACTCCACGCGGTTTCGTTGCCCCAGATGGTGCTGGGCCCCCTGGTGATGTTGGCCCTGCATGGGATAGCACGGCACGATTCGTCCTATAACCGCCTGACCCGCCTCCAAAGCTGTCGACAACTTTGGCGCAAGCACAGCTTTTGGGCAATCCTGTTTTCTTTGAGCGTGAGCTTCGCGTCCATCGTGCTCATTGCGCTGCTGTTCCCGCCCCGCGAAGGCTTTTTCGGTCCGACGAACTTCGATTCAGCCAGATCGCTCTGCTCGGCGCTCACGTCTTGGCAGGTATCGGTAAGCCCGTCGAACGCCTGGGTGATGCTGACCTGTATGTTCGAGGGTTTTCAGATCGTGCTGCTTGAGGCCATGCTGTTCCTGTTCCTTGGCAGGCTTTGTGGAAATGATGCCTTGGCCTTTGCGGTGGTGCTCGCTCTGGCTTCCTTGAGCCTTGTGTATGTGCGGCTAGGCGCCTTGCTGCAAATGGGTTATTTTGCCTTCTGCGACTTCGAGCCCCTTTTGTATTTCTCTCCCCTGGGGGTTTCGGGGCTGCTGTTCCTTGCGGGGCACCTGCTTCCAAAAAGAGAAGGCTTGAGAAAGGAAGGAACCTATGAGCATTGAGATTGTCAACTATACCAAAAGCATCAAAGGCAGCACGGTATTGGACAATATCAGCTTGAGATTCGATCCGGGGCTCATCTATGCCTTGCGCGGCAAGAACGGCTCGGGAAAAACGATGCTGCTTCGGGCGATCGCCGGGCTTGTCCACGCCAGTTCTGGCTTTGTGATGATCGACGGCGAGACGATTGGCCGCGACAGAGAGTTCCCTCGAAGCATCGGCGTCTTGATCGAACGCCCCTCATTCATCGACAAGTACACAGGCCTGCAAAACCTCAAACTGCTCGCCGGGATAAGGGGGAAGATCACCGAGACAGATGTCAAAGCCGCACTTGAGGCGGTCGGTCTGGATGCGGCTGACCGGAGGACTTACCGGAAGTATTCCCTGGGCATGAAACAGCGGCTTGCCCTTGCCTGTTCCATCATGGAGGATCCGGACATAATCCTGCTGGACGAGCCGACCAACGCGTTGGATGACGAAGGCATAGAACTGGCGAGGGGCATCCTGGCTGCAAAGCGGGAGGCACAGAAGCTGATAATCGTGGCAAGCCACGATGCCTACGAACTGGATGGCCTCATCGACCGCACGGTTACCCTGAGAAACGGCAAGGTTGTTGAGGATTTTGCGTGTACTGACTGTGAGCCTTCAAGCGCAACGAAGAGAGGGGCATAGATGCCCAAACGCTTTGCTTACCTTCTTCTCTACGACCTGCACAAAGGGCTCGCAGAGGTCAAATGGCGCTTTATGGTGGCCTTTGCCCTGTTTGCCGTCCTGTTTGTGCGTTTCCTCATCCAAAGCCACAGCATAGAGGGGGAATGGCAGGCCACTGTGGTGGATGCCTTTGCCTTCGTTTCTTTGGGGATGGGGTTCTTCGATGTTGAGAAAGGGGTTCCGTTCATGCTGGATCTGCCCTGGGCTATGCTTTTGGTGGCGCAGCTTGGCATGGTGGGCTTTTATCCGGCAGACGACTTCGACGAAAATGGGGAACGCACCGCTCTGCTTGCCAAGAGCCGCTTGCTGTGGTGGCTCTCCAAATGCACATGGGTTTTTTTGACCCTGCTCCTGTTCTTTGGGGTTTGCCTGCTTCTCGTAATTGTCTATTACCTGGTGGCAGGGGTGTTTGGATTTGGGGTCGGCTTCTTCGGGGCTGGCGCCTTCGACTTTCATGCGGAGGTTGTGTTTTTGGGGCACGAGACCATGCAGCTCCAGGATGCTCCAGAAACACTGTTTCCGGCATTGGCCGCAGCGCTTTGCTTGCCTTTTGTTGTTTCGCTGGGCTTGGGTCTTGCCCAAGTGCTTTTGTCATTTGTGGTAGGCCGAGCCGTGGGGCTTGTCCTGCTGCTTTCCTATGCGATAGTCTCGACCTACTTCACAAACCCCTTTCTTGTGGGTGCTTACGGGATGCTGTTGCGAAACAGCCTGTTCAACCCTGATGGAATTTCCAACACGCAGGTTTTCCTCAGCTATGCCGTCCTTATCGTCTTCGTGGTTTTTGCGGGTGTCATATGTTTCAGGAAGCGCGACCTTATGGGAGCAAAACGGGAAGGATGATTTAGAAGACGCCGCAGGCTTTCAAGCCGAAGAGGAGTGCAGCAACAATGGCCAGGAGGAAAGCCCAGCCAGCAACGTAACAGCCTTTGTTGCCTGCCCTTGCCTGCTCTATCATCTTCTCAGAAAAAGCCCTGCGCGATTTAAGGATGGCGGTTCCAGCCTCTTTGGCTGGAAAAGGAATACGCTTTGCCGGCATCCATTCCCCCCCGCTTTCTAAGAGTTGCGATATTCCACCTTCGCCCAAATCAATAGCCGGCCTGATGCCGTCGGACAAACGGGATGCAGTGTTCGTGACGAAGCGAAGGAAGGCGTCCTTTTGTCGAGGATCGTAGCACATCAAGGCTGCTTCTCCCCAATAAAGGCCAGGAGCAGGGCTTTCGCTATACGCGACAAAGGAAAGCAGGGCACAGAGCACCCATCCCTTGGCTTCATAAAGGCTCAGCTTGCGGCTTGTGGCCTTATCGAAGAAGCCGACCAGGGCACCGAAACGGTTCTTCATCCAAGCAATGCGGTCGCTCTTTTCGGTGATGAAGACTATCTCGAAGGCGTCACCCACCAAGTTGTCGGCACCAAGCAGCTGCCCTGCGTCTTTCTTCGATGAGGTCTCGAACCGGGCGTAGCAACCATAATAATGCGGGTTTTCCAAGTGCATCCTCCTTCGGGGTCTTAAGCGTTCTCGTGTCAGCTGTCTTATGGGCGGTTGTCTGGTGGGCGTCTGACGCACGCGCGGCTGCCTGGTGGGCGGCTGACACACACACGGCTGCCTGGTGGGCGGCTGACGCACGCACGGCTGCCAAACGGCAACCACCTAACGCACGGCCGCCAAACGGCAGCCGTCGGACGTGCGGCTGCCAAACGGCAGCCGTCGAACGGACAACCTCCCTGCCATTGTACCACTGGTGCCAGGTCTTGCTGGCGTTAGCCCTTCACGAGATGGCCAGCACGTCAAATAAGCACTGCGGGAGACAGTGAAGTTGTGTGAGACGACCGGCACGAATGACGGCTTTGCCTTGGGAGAACTTGCGTTATCTCTTGATCCTGGCTCCTGAACCAAGCGATAGATGGTAGGCTGATAGCATGGAGAAACAGCAGGAACAACCGACAGATTATAAGCCTATCGGCGCATGGTTAGAAGATGCGCAGACTGTTGGCCCGCAACCAGATACCCTATCAACGCCCGACGGACAACCGGATGCAGTCCCAACGCCCGGCAATCAACCAGACGATGCCTCAACGCCCGGCACTCAGCCAGACGGAGCACCCACGCTCGGCAATCAAACGGAAGCCGTCCAAACACCCGGCGATCGATCAACCGCATTGAGAGAACGGACTGTGGAAAAGGGAGACACCCTACAACCTGCCATAATCGAAGGCACCTGCCAGACAATAAGAAACCGCTATGCGGGCCTTATCGCCTGTGCGCAAGCGAAGGATTTCGGAGCCCTTGACCGCGATGTCGTGGTCATTGACACCGAGACCACAGGCTTTTCCCTGAACCATGACGAGCTTATCCAGATTGCTGCCGCCCGGATGGATAAAGGCAGGATAAGCGAGTGGTTCGTATGTTTCGTGAACCCCGGGCATCCCATCCCTGAAGACATCACCCACCTCACCGGCATCTGCGACAAAGACGTTGCCGATGCCCCTGACCCCGAGGAAGCGCGTGCCCGGCTGGTTGCTTTTGTGGGCGATTCAGACCTTGTCGCCCATAATGCAGATTTCGACTTCTCCTTTATAACCAAGAGCATCGCAGGCGAACCACTTAAAAAGAACACGTGGATCGACTCATTGGATCTGGCGCGTATCGCCTTGCCACGACTCAAGTCACATCGTCTCCTTGACCTGGTGCATACCTTCAAGGCACCGCTTTCGACCCATCGTGCCGACGCAGATGTCGAGGCATTGTGTGTGGTGTACCGTATCCTTCTCGCGGCAGTAGCCACGATGCCGCATTCCCTGCTGAAAGCTATAGCAGACATGGCCGAAGCCCAGGAATGGCCGACGGTAAAGGTGTTTCGGCATTTTGCGGACAACCCATTATCGGGCGAAGAAGGCTTCCTGCCGGCGAAGGAAGAAGAAGGGGGTGCGTTTGCCCCATCTTCGCCAAGGAATACACACCTTGGCCAAGAGGCTTCCTTGGACGACCGGCCTTTCAGCCTCAGAAGCTTGAGGCAAGCCCGCGTGGGAAGGCTTTCCTTGAAGGCAAGGCCTGATGCAGACGCGATGGCGGCAGACCCCCAAAAACCCCTGACTTTCCCTTCTTCGCAAGAGATTGTGGCAGCCTTCGATAGGGGCGGACTGATAGGAAAGCTCTATCATCATTACGAGCTTCGCACAGAGCAGGTGCAGATGTCCGAATGGGTCCTCAAGGCCTACGCATCTTCCACCAACCTTGCTGTCGAGGCGGGAACAGGTGTGGGCAAGTCCATGGCCTATCTTTTGCCGTCTGCCCTTGTCGCAAAGAGAAACGGGGTAACCGTGGGGGTTGCCACCAAGACCAATGCACTCCTTGACCAGCTGGTGTTCAAAGAACTGCCCTTGCTTTCCCGCGCAATGCCCGACAAGCCACTGGAAGTGGTCGCCCTTAAAGGGTTTTCGCATTATCCGTGCCTGCGGCAGATAAACCGGCTAGCCCAGAGCATCGGCAAGGAGTCATTTGCCCCACAACAGGCTCCTGCCCTGGCGGCGTTGCTTTCTTATGTAGAACAAAGCGAGTACGACGATATCGATGCACTCAAGATAGACTACCGCGCTTTGCCGCGTTACACCATCACTACATCGAGCAACGAATGTCTGCGGAGGAAATGCCCCTTCTATGGTGCCCTTTGCTTCGTCCATGGTGCGCGGCGCCGTGCTGAGGCGGCAGACATCGTCGTCACCAACCACAGCCTTCTCTTCTGTGACCTCATGGCTGAAAGAAGCCTGCTGCCACCCATTCGTTATTGGGTCATCGACGAAGCGCATGGTGCAGAAGCCGAGGCGCGAGACGCGTTCTCGCTCGTGCTTTCCGGTGATGAGACCTTGCGTCTTGCCCGACGTGTTGCTTCCAGCGAGGCAGCCCACAATGTGTTCGTTCGGGCCGAACGCCAGGCAGGCAATGCACTGGACAATGCCACCCTTCTGTTCGCCCTCACCACCAAGGCGCGTGCAGCAGGCCTTGATTTCGAGGAAGCCCTGAAAGACTTCCTCTCCCATATCAGGGACCTTGCCTTCTTCAACTCAGGCAAGAAGAACAAGGGCTACGAGAATGTCGAGCTTTGGATAAACGAGGATATCCGGGCAAGTCAGACCTTCAAGGCGCTCGCAGGATTCGGACGAGTACTTTGCGACAAGACCAATGCCCTCATACGCGCCGCTCAGGACGTGGTTGCCATTCTGGAAGGTGCCGAAGAGGCGGCCGAGGTGCAACGGGAGATAGCGACCACCGCCATAGCACTCAAAGACCTGCTGAACACTGCCGAGACCATTCTTTTCACGGCTCCGCCGCAATACGTCTATTCTGCTACGTTCTCGAAAAAGCAGGACAGGACGACCGAGAAACTAGAAGCCGTGTTGGTCAATGTTGGCGAAGCGCTGAATGAGACCCTGTTCGCTACCACCCATTCGGTCGTGTTCACCTCAGCAACCCTTACCGTGGCAGACAAGTTCGATTCGTTAGAGGCGGCACTGGGACTCAACGAGAGCGAAGGCTCCCGTACCGCAAGCTGTCAATTGCGATCGAGCTATGACTTCGACAAGAACATGACGATCTATGTGGCAAACGATATTCCCGAACCCAACGACCCAACCTATCTGGCTGCACTCCAGCGCCTTCTTGTGCTGGTACATCGCGCCCAACAGGGCTCTTTGCTCACGCTTTTCACCAACCGCAAGGAAATGGAGTCTTGTTTCGACTTTGTCTCGGCGGCGTTGAAGGAAGACGGCTTGCGCGTGGTATGCCAGAAATGGGGCGTTTCATCAAAAGGCCTGCGCGATGACTTCCTGGCAGACGAGAAGCTCTCGTTGTTCGCCCTGAAAAGCTTCTGGGAAGGCTTCGATGCCCCGGGGGCAACGCTCAGGGGGGTCGTCATTCCCAAGCTGCCCTTTGCAAAGCCGACCGACCCGCTTTCTTGTGAACGTGCCCTACACGACAGTCAGGCGTGGGCACATTACGTCTTGCCTGCTGCGGTTCTTGAGACCAAGCAGGCAGCAGGTCGGCTCATACGCAAGGCCGACGATAAGGGGGTCTTGATATTGGCCGATCAACGCCTGCTTACCAAAAGCTACGGTAAGGTGTTCCTCAAATCGATGCCAAGCCGCACCATCAAGGTATGCCCCAGTGCCGATATAGCAAAAGAACTTGCCGAACAACTGCCAAAGGCATCAAAGGGCAGCTCGGGCAAGGGTTACGCATCCAACATGAGACGCCACGCGCACGGCCAAGGGGCCGGCGAGGACGCCGCGGATGGCAGCCCGGCCGATGCCCCGGCCGGCAGCCCGGCTGACAAGGACACCCCGGACGGCAGCCCGGCTGGCGCTTGGGACGGCAGCCCGGATGACATCTGTGGCAACAAGCAAGACAAGACACAAGACAGCACCCGGCAATTATCGTAAAATAACACTATGGGAAAAAGAGAGACAAAGCTGAACCACGCCGCGCATATAAAGCGGCATACGGTGGGGACATCGAACGAGCTTTCGTTCAGCGTGCTTGATGCCGCAAAGATGCGCGCCGATGCCGAAGTGGGCAAAGGCAACGCCCCGGCATTCCCCGACTTTGGAAAGATACCCCTGTTTTCCCTGCCCTCTGCAAGGAAGAAGGCCGTTTCCACCCCCAACAAGGAAAGCGTATTGCTGCTTCCCGACGGCAGCGCAGTGTCAGCAACGAATGCTGCTGTAAGCGATGTGGCCGCGAACGTCTACCATAGTGCTTCAGCCATAGGGGCGGATCTTCTCGGAAAAGGCGTCAGCACCGCAAAGGCATCCGCAGCTCCCGCAGCCACGAAGTCCCACGCCTCATCCGAGGAAGAGGTGATGAGACGAAAGACGCGGCGTCGGCATCGGCGCCTGTTCATGAGCTTCTTCACCCTTGTGTTCACCCTTTGCGTAGCCGGTGTCGGAGCCTATATCCTGTATGGAGTGGTGACCAACCACGAAGAGCAGGTCTCTTTGCTGGATCAATCGCTCGGCGTACTGACAAAGTCGGACAAGACCATCCAGGAGATGAACCAGATGGTAGCATCTGCCCCCGAAGCAGAGACAATCGATGAGATAAACGCCCTTGTCGCGAAACTGCCGGAAACAGAGCAACGCCTGGACGAGGCAAAGGCCCTCGCATTGCCCGTCAGCCAAAACAATGGGGATGCAGCAAGCAAGGAAGCCGCTGACCAAGCGCTCGCGGCAATAGAGGCCCGTCGCGAGATGTTGGAGACAGGGGTCAGCCTGCTCTATGCGAAGATCCAGGTAAAGCAGGACATAGAGACCATCAATCAGGTATGGGACACCGTGCTTCAAGCAGATGCGCTTGCACGCGAGGCAGACATGATGGTGACCGATACGACCGAAGACAACGTGCGTGCCTCCAAGGAGAAATCAGGGCAAGCCCAAGCGCTTTTCAGCGATGCGCGGTATCTGTTGGGCCAGTTGGAGGCCTCTGCCCTTTCGCCTGATATGCAGCCCTTGATCGACTATGTCGACAAAAGGACGGAATCGATACAGTATGCCATGGCTTCTGATGACGCCCTCTTGGCACAGAACCGCCAAGAGGCACAGGATTTTCATGAGGCTTGGAAGAACACAGATGCTGAGGCGGCAGGCATGGCAAAGCGACTTCCCAGCGATGTGGAGACGCCAGTGCTTGCCGCCTATAGCATGTATACGGCAAAAACGCGGGATTCCTATGAACAGATGCGCCTTCGGGCAAGCACGGCTGATGCTTTTCTTCGTGATTATTTGGGAACTTGACGCAAATGGCGTATACTTCACATTAGGAGCGCCCACATGAATGCTGGTACCAAGAAAAGGCGAAAGGTTAAGGTATGCCGGGATTATTAGACCACATTGCGTTCTTATCCCAGGACGTCGGGTTAAGGCCGGCGGGAACCGAAGAAGAGCAGCAGGCGGCTCTCTACATCACCGAGCAGCTGCAAAGGGAAGCCGGTCTTTCTGCCCTGATAGAGGATTTCAACAGTGCTGCGAACGAAGAGACACCCAAAGCAGTCTGCGCCTTCCTTTCCCTCATCGTCACGGTCTTAGCGCTTTTCCTTCCGGTCGTAGAGATCCCCGCACTCCTTATATCCATCATAACGGCAATCCTTTATACCCTGGAAGCCTACGATCACCCCGTCATCACGAAGTTCTTGAAGAGGGGTATAAGTCAAAATGTCGTGGCGCGTTATGAGCCGACCTATTCCCCCGAAGCGGGGGGCATGAGGCGCCGCAAGATAGTCATTATGGCACACTACGATAGTGGAAAGGTTCGTTTCGAGCTCAACACGCCGCTTGTGCATATCCTGCCCACCTTACAAAAGGTCAGTCTGTGGTCGATGATCTTCGTCCCCTCGTTCATGCTGATCCGCTATCTTTTGTTCCTTCATGCCGATGGCATCTTGCTTATCGTGCTCAACGTTATCGTAGGCATCGCCTTGGTGTTTGTTGCGCTTCCGGCCCTTTTCGCCTTCATCCATCGGTTTTCTGCCTACAGCGAGGCTGCCAACTGCAACGCCTCGGGAGTGGCAGTGCTTTTGGAACTGGCTCGCAGGATCGGGCGCAGCAAAGTAGGCCTGCCTCGTGCGGCTTTGGATGTGGAAGGTGGTGCTGTGGCGATATTTGGTGAAGAAGCTGCCCGTTCTGCAGGACTGGTTCCCGAAGGGGCCCGTCTGGTATATGAGGCGACACATGTGAGACCACCTGAGCCGCTCCCGCAGACCGAAGAAGAAAGGCTGGCAGCTGCAAAGGCTGCCATTGCTGCGCTGACGGGCAAGCCTGTCCCGCACAGGCCGCAAGCATCTGTCGCGGAGAGCTTGGTTCAAGCCAAGGACGCTTCCCGGGCAGCATGGCTCAGCGAGGAAGAAAGGGAATTGTGGGGCTATGACCCCGCTGCTTCAGCGGGCACCTCCAACGAGCTGCTTACGGCTGCACCTCTTGGTCCGACCGGCATCTCGGGAGCTGCTGGTGCCGTGGTCGGTACGGCAATCGGCATGGGTGCTGATGTTGCGGCTGGTCAAGGCATTGCAACTGTTGTGGGCAGCGCAGGCGCGGCCAGCGCTGCCATAGCTGGTGGCGCTGCCGTAGCTGCCGGTGCTGCGGCAGGTGCAAACGGTATGCCCGCAAACACAGAAGAAGATGCAGGCGCCGAAGACTCAAACGTGCCCGAATGGTTCAAGAAGGCCCAGGAAAAGGCAAAAAAAGCCACGGGATCGCAGGCGGTCGATGTGCAACGTTCGCGCTACGCCGACGCACTTGATGCGGCAGTGGCCGAAAGCTCGACCCACTTCAACCATGCGAACCGTGCGACCGGCGCTGTTGACAGCGAAACAGATGACCGCATAAGAATGCTGCAGAAGAACATCATGGAGGCAGGCACTTCCCTGCATTCACAGCAGAGGCACGACATCCCCGGCATCTCGCCTTCCTCGTCGGGCGAAGGGGAAAGCACCCTTTCGATGCCTCCCCTCGACACCAGCGGGCTATCGGCGGCTTCCCTCCACAGCGAAACGGCTCCTCTTGTCGGCCTCACTGCTGGGCAAAGCGCAACGTTCCTTGCGGGGGCAATTCCCCCCATAGGTTCTCCAGCTGCATCGGGTGGACAGCCTTCGCCCCGCGAAGACGAAAAGAGGCCGATTCCCCTGTCGTTGCCAGATGTTGTGGCCTCACCGGCATTGCCGCCCCTGGATCGGACGGCGATGCAACAAAGGGCACCTTTAGCGGCTACGGAAGGCCCTTCACAACTGGCGACAAAAGGCCTTGTCACCGCACTACCCTCTATCGGTATGACGGATGAACGATACGATGGATCTGCCCCTGTGGGCGGGCATGCCTCGGCAGGTAGACCTTTAGGCCAGGCTATGCTTGCAGGTGCGGGCACCGAAGTCCGGATGGCTTCAGCCACACACCGCGGCCAAGGGCATCAGGGGGCAGAAGCCCAAACGGCCGCACAGCGGGCAACGGGCACGAGGTTCCCGGAAGGCCTCCCGGATCTGGAAGAGGCATCCCTTGCAACAGCCCCTCCCTTCGGGACGTATCCTTCGGATCTTGAACCCCCAGAAAGCCACCGAGACCTCCGAGGCCTTGCTGGCAAAAGATCTGCCACACCTGGCGGCGAGAGCCAATCTGACCGCGCAAGCCTGAAAGACATGCTGCCCTCGTTAAGCGGCCCCTTCAACGAAGGACTGCCTTCCCGAAGCGGGCACACCGTGGGGAAAGCCTCTGTCAATGTGGCCGCCTCATTCGTGCCAGCTGGGGCTACCGGGGCTTTCGCTCCTGTTGGAAACGAGATACTGGCAAACGTACACCCCGATGAGATCTATGTCGACGACGTGGACGATTCTGCCTATGAGGAAGGCTTTACGGAAACGGGGGCATTTGCCGGTCCAGGTTATGTCGATATGCCCAGATCGCGCATAAAGCGCATCTTCGGTAAGCTACGCAAAGATAAAAAAGAGGAAGTAAGCACCCAAGAATGGCTCAATGTCGATAAAGGCTTTGATGCACGCAGTGCAGGCGCCGCCCGTGGCAGTTGGAAGAGCTTTCGCCAAGACGACGATTCCTACGATGACGCGTATGGCAATGACAGGGACATCCCCATGATGTCAGACACCGGCAAAGGCAGTGGGAAAGCCCGTCGGGCGAAGACGCGGCAGCAATACGATTACGACGAAGACGACTGGAACGGTGGCGCGTTCTCGAAAAGCCGTATGAGCGATGATGCCTTCGGGGCCGATTACGCCGAAGGGCTTGAGAGCCAGGATGCGGTATTGCACTATCATGGCAGGGAAGAACAAGGCGCCATGCAAACATCCCCCTACGGTTCTGCGGACTACGACAACACTGCCTGGGAAGACCAGCATTCAGGCGACCTGGCCTTGATCAATCAGTTCCGGAGCCCTGGCCTCAACACCGAGATATGGTTCGTCGCACTGGGATCTGAGCTTTCCAACAACGAAGGAGCACGCGCTTTCCTTTCTGAGCACGAACAAGACCTGCGCGGATCGGTGGTCATCAACCTCTGCGCATTGGGTTGTGGAAACCTGAGCTTTCTTGACAAAGAGGGATCGGGAAAAGAGGGTGTGACGTCACGCATGAAGCGCTACGTTGCCAAAGCTGCTCAGGCCACGAGGACTACGATCAGCCCGGCTACCATCAGATGGAAGAACAGTGCAGCCACGGTGCTTTCAAAGCGAGGACTTCAAGTGTTGAGCATAGTGGGCATGGATGGTGCAAAGCCAGCACGGTTTGCGCAGGCAGACGATGTGATTGACGCGATAGACGAGGACATTCTGTACGCCAACACCGATTTTGTCATGGAGTTATTAAAGAATATCTGAAAACGCCTGAATCGTGCATGAGCGACCTGGCACTGAGGGTATAATAGCAGGAAGAGACAACAGCAGGATCAATAAGGCCTGTTGTTCAGGGAAAGCGGAAGGGTATAAACCCGAAAACAGGAAGGTGCTTATTGCTATGGCTAATGAAGCATATTGTGTAAAATGCAAGGCAAAGAAGGAAATGGTGAATCCGGCTGAAGGCCTGACGAAGAACGGCAAACCAATCACCAAGGGGACCTGCCCTGATTGCGGAACCACCATATGCCGGATCGGTGCTGCCAAGAAATAGCCCCGCTCTGTCCTTAAGTGAGACGAGCCTAGTTCGGGCATGAAAAGAAAAAAGCGAGCCCCGGAGATATCCCTCCGGGGCTTTCTGATTTCACTGTGGAATCTTCTTCCCCCGGTTCATCTTTTATCCTATAATAGCCTTTGCGTCTTTACGCAATGCTTGTACCGCACTGATGCCGTCGAAACAGACGACAACGATTGGCGGCTAGTGCTTGTAGGTTCAGATGCGGGTGTGGCCAAGCGGTAAGGCAAAAGCTTCCCAAGCTTTCACTCGCGGGTTCGAGTCCCGTCACCCGCTCCAAATTTGCGCTGTTCGTCCAGGAAAAGAATAACAGCAAACCGACATGAAAAAGACCTACGACACCTTCGTTTTCGATTTAGATGGCACCCTGCTGGATACCCTGCCAGATTTAGTGGTCCTGACCAACAAGGCTTTAAGGAAAGCCGGCCTTCCCCCGCGAACGAAAGATGAGATATTAAGTTTTGTGGGCGATGGGGCAACGGCATTGCTGCGCCGGTCGATACCTCCCTCCGTTGATGAGGCCGGTGTGTTGCGTATACTGGAAACATGGAAGGAAATGTATCCCGATTATGGGGATTGCCTTACCAAGGAATTCCCTGGAATGACCGATCTGGTCAGGGCTTTGTGTGCCAGAGGCATGAATGTAGGGGTGCTGTCCAATAAGTTTGATGCAGGCGTTCGCCAATTGATGGACAAGCATTTCCCCGGGATGTTTCAAGTGGCGAGGGGAGAAGCCCCCGACATTCCCCGAAAGCCAGACCCCAAGGGCTTGCTGATTGTCATAGATGAGCTGGGAGGCGTGCCGGATCGTACCCTCTATATCGGCGATTCTCCCAACGATATAGTGACCGCACACCGAATAGGGGCTTTGGCTGTCGGGGTGAGTTGGGGCTACTATCGCACAGAAAAGCTGGTCGAGGCAGGGGCTGATGCCATTGTGAAAGAGCCATCAGAGATACTGGAGTTGTTTGTGCAAGCGTCTTCACAATGAAGTGCCATTTTTATGAGCCATCCCATTTGATGGTAAAATGGTTCGGTGTCGTCATCGCATCAATGAGCCAAGCTAGGCTAAGCCAAGCAAAAGCAACAGGCACTGGAAGCGGGCATAAGGCAACGAATAAACAAATGTTTCACGTGAAACATCGGTTCGTAGAACATATATAAAGGGTCCTGTTCTGACGTTACGGGCAAGTGACGTGGCCCACCGAGCAATACATCGAAAGGCCGATAGGACCAAAGGAGTTTGAATGGCTGGTAAACGTCCAAGGAAACCTTCCGTATACGCGGCTAATTCGCGCACCTTCAAAACGGTCGGCACTCCGGGCACATCAAAGGCTGCGAGCAGTCCGGGTATCCCGGGGAGCTCTGCTCCCTTCGGCGCCTCCCGCTCGTCGGGTTCCTTTGGCGCGGGACGATTGGCCGAACTGCCGAACGTTCCTGCCGGGTCGACAGGCTTTGCGGGAGCGGCAGGAGCAAGCCAGTATTCACGTGACAGCACCCATTATTCCCATGCCGCCCGCAAGAAGTCCGGTCGCAAGACCAAGATCGCCATCGTTGTATTGTCGACCTTCCTGGTGTTGGCAGTAGGCGTGGTCGCGGCTTGGGGCTTGGTCTACCTGCCTTATATGGAATCGGTCAACAAAGCCCTTCATAGCACGACCAACAAGACGGAAGAGGAAATCGAGGCCATCGAGAAGAAGCTAGCACCGGTGCGGAATTACAAGGACCCCTTCTACATGATGCTCATCGGCTCCGATGCGCGCGAGGACGAAGAAGAGATGGGGCATCGCTCTGATACGAACATCCTGGTACGCATAGACCCCATGAACTGCGTGGTAACCATGATATCAATCCCCCGGGACACCAAGATCTACCTTGATGGCTACGGCACGGTCAAGTTCAATGCCGCCTATAATTACGGTGGTGCTGCTTCCACCATAGAGGAAGCCGGCCAGCTCTGTGGCGTGCCCATTGCCCATTATGCTGAGATAAACTTCGACCAGCTCATTCGCCTTATCGACACAGTAGGCGGTGTCGAGGTCGATGTACCCGAGTACATCAACGACCCTGATGCTGGAAACATCATCATCAAGCCTGGGCTCCAGACGCTCGATGGCGAGGCAGCCTTGGTGTTCGCCCGCAGCCGGGCTTACGCCGACGGCGATTTCACGCGCACCTCGAACCAAAGGCTGCTTATCGAGGCCTTGGTGAAAAAGATACTCGCGCAGCCTTTGCAGAACCTGCCCGGAGTGGTCTTGCAAGCCGCCGCCTGTGTGACCGTAGACCAAGGTTTGACCGCCGAAGGCATACTGGACCTGGCCGTCCAGTTCAAGGACATAGGAAAGCTGACCATCTATTCAGTACTGTTGCCGGCAGAGCTTGCCCCTGCCCCGGAAGGCGAGCCATCCTATGTCATTGCCGACATGGATGTCATTGAAGAGATGATGCAACTGGTGGAAGCTGGGCAAGATCCCAACCTAGCGCTTGTGGGTACCCCTTACGCCCCGGTAAAACCTGAGATCTAGACCGAGCAGATATCATTTCCCTTAAAACATCTTTTCTTGCACAGAATTCCTTTGGCGGGGCGGAAGTCGCCCCGACGTGAGGCGGCAAATGAGGAAGGCTGGATACGAGGGGCAAGCCTCGACCGTCCTCGGTGGGGTGGAAGGCGCCCCGGCGATAAGGGGGGCTAACATCTTGCTATGAGATATGTCGGGGTATCCTTCTGTGGCGCGGGTATCGTCCAGACTAGGCAAGGGGGCCTTTCACTATGATTGTTGCCGCTTCAAGCAGGGCTTCAACTTCTTCATTTGTGGCTGCTTCAGCATAGATGCGCACCAAGGGCTCGGTTCCTGAAGGGCGCATCATGACCCAGGCATCATCTTCAAGAGAGAACTTGATGCCATCGCGGCGATCTATCTCCACCACCCTTTTCCCACAGAGTGACTCACGGGTGAAATGCGTCACCGTTTCGGTACGGAAGACCTCCATCTGTTCTTCGGCAAGAGTGAGTCCCTGTCGTAGGAATTCCAAGCGGCCTATCTGTGAGAACATCTGCTCGACCAGGTCATGCAGCCCCATTTTGCGCTCTGCCATCATCTCGGTCAAAAGCAAGGCCATGAGTAGGCCATCACGTTCTTTCACATGGGTAGGGATGCCGATTCCGCCGCTTTCTTCCCCCCCTATCATGACATCGCCTTTTTCCATTTCCCCATAGATCCACTTGAATCCCACCGGTGTGCTGGTCAAATCAAGACCGAGACGCTTGCACTGGCGGGCCAGGAGTGCCGAAGAGGTGATGGTGGAAACTACGCGGCCTTGCAGCCCTTTGTCTTCGGCGAGGTGGGCGACCAGCAGGGTTAGGATTCGGTGAGGGTTGACGAAAAGGCCCCTTGCATCGATGGCGCCGATGCGGTCGGCATCGCCGTCGGTGATGAAGACGGCATCGAAGCCGAGCTCTTGGACCTTCGTTATGCCCCGGTCAATCCAGGGCGGGATGGGTTCAGGATGGAGGCCATCGAAGCTGGGGTCATCGGCATTGTTGATCTCGACCACTTCGACACCAAGGTCGCGCAACAGATTTGCCAGATGGATGCGACCCGCACCGTACAAGGGGTCGACCACTACCTTGAGCTTCGCTTTGTTGATGGCTTCAGCATCGACGAGTGCCCGCAGGGCTTCAAGGTATGGTTCAATGAAATCGACCTCGGTGAAAGGCGACCGATCAAAGAGGGGGCTTTCAGGAAGAAGGGCTTCCACACGATCGGTGAAATCCTTAGGGGAAGCGCCGCCATCGGCCATACGCAGCTTCACGCCCAGGTATTCCGCAGGGTTATGGCTGCTGGTAAGCATGATGCCGCCAATGGCACCTTCGTTGTGGGCGATGGACCAGCACAAGGCTGGCGTAGGGCAATAATCATGGGAAAGCATCACGGTGAAACCTGCCGCAGCAGCTATGCCTGCAGCCAATTGTGCGAAGCGATGGGCATCCTGGCGACAGTCGTGGCCGACCAGCAAGACGGGCAATGCGTTCGGGGAATATCCAGCTGCCAGCGATTCCTCTTTGAACACTGCCGCAGCAGCTTCAACGACTCGTGCCAGGTTGGATTCGGTGAAATCCTTCCCGATGATGGCGCGCCAGCCATCGGTGCCAAAATGGATCGTATCGGTCATCGTGTGCCTTTCCTTCTATTCGTGCCCCTGGGAACAGGGAATCTTCCATCATGTGATGCCTGAATGATGCACATAATGCGCGGCATTTGCCGGTGTTTGCAACCGGGGCCGTTAGAGGACGATCTGCCGACGCAGGCATACTTGCCGCATTGTACTAAAATCCCATGAAGATAGGATGAGAACAGGAAAAGAGGAGCAGAAAAGCAGAGAACAGAGGGGAGCAGAAAAGAAGGGGAAAGAGGACACCAGGAAGGCAGGCAGGGAAAAGGAGGCACAGAAAACAGAGAACAAAGGGGCGCAGGTAAGCAGAGAATAAAAGATGCCAGGAAGGCGGGCAGGGAAGGGGAGGTGCAGAAAAACCGGTAGGGGATAGAGAAGCGCAGGTAGCACTCAGGAAAAGGGAGGCATAGATAAGCAGGAAAAAGAGGGGCGCAGAAAAACGGAAGGACGTGAACACAAGGGGAGAAGCAAAAGCCGTCCGGGGCAGACGGCTTTTGCTAAAGACGAGGAGAAAGTGTTTGCAAGATACTTTCCAAGGAACAGAATAGTCTTTTAATTATACGATGTCAAGAATAATCTTTACGATGCCATAATAGGTGCGCCGCGGCGAGTGTAAAGGGAAACGCGATTTAACGGAGAAATTTTTCTTGGATATCAACCCTATGGTAGAAGAAAAGACAGTCAACGAAAGAACGACAATCTTCCATCGAGCGTGACAAAGAAGGTTAAGTTTCGCATCCTACCTGGCCACGCTTGTGATTTACAAGAAAGGCATGGGACAGGCTTGCGTCTGGAGCCATGCATCGGCAATGCATCAGGAAAGCTGTCGGCCATGGGCACTCACTGCCGTCAGCCGTTGTTGCGCAATCAAGACACAGCACAGAGATTGACACCCTTTAAAAGAAGGGGCACATCCGAAAGGGGCTGTTGAAGCGATGCGGTTACGACCTCAACAAACTTGGCATCAAGTTTCGGAAGATGGCTCTCCTCGGCCCCGAATCTCAAGGTAATCTCGATATCGGCAAGGTTCTTTTCCCGCAATGGGGAATGAGGGCAGTTCTGACAACTTGGTTCACTGGCTTCCTCTTTGTGTGGATCTTCTTGAGGCTGCTCTCGTGTGTTTCGAGCAAGCCTAACCATTTCATCCTGGCCATCTAGTATCTGTACTGCTTTCTCAAAGACTATCATGCCTGCCTCTGTCGGCTCGATGTTTCTGCCCACTTTCGTGAAAAGGGGCACACCTATATCCTTTTCCAGCCTTTTTACGGCTCCACAGAGCGCTTGGGGAGTTATATAAGAATCTTTAGCTGCTGAAGTATAGCCGCCTTGCCGAAAGGTTGTCATAAAGTGTCTGAGATCATCTGTTTGCATAAATTACTCCTTCCGTCGCCCTGCGGCGGCACAAATCAATCATCACAGCAAAGTCGAACCCTGCGAATTTGCGCTTCATGCTTAAGCTGCCTCAATAGATACCAACGAAACAGTTCAACGAAGGGCTCACCCGAGAAGAGCCATATGAGTAATACCCCTAGTCACACTATTATTGCGCAGAGTAATATAACAAAAAGAACCGCAATGGACATAATTTTCATAAGAAATTTATTGATAAAAGCACATTATGAGTTGATGGTTCTTGATGCATTGGTGTGATACTCTTCTTTCATTGGGTGCATCCGCTTTATAACAGCAAGCCTGAGACATGAAAGGAATCATGAGAATGAAAGAAGCCTTATATGGCAAACTAAAAGGAAGAGTTATCATTGCTTGCCTCGCAGCAGTTCTTGGGACAGCGATCTTCGCAACCCCAGCATTTGCGGGAAACACGCAATATTACTTTGACTTCCAAAAGGGAGACCTTCATATCTGTGGTCCCGGCTATAAAGACGATAACGAGCAATATGCATACATTAGCGTAAGACCGGGTGATACTTATTTTATCGAAGGGTCGTCTGCGTTCGGGAACAGAATACGAACAGCAGCAGGAGAATATGCGACAACATATGCCGTCTATAATTATTACGGCACCTACGCAAAGCCCTATTATCCCGGCTACGGATACACAAATGGGACTTATATGCTGTATGGGATGGTAGACGAAAGCAGCGGAACTCAATGGATCCGCATCTGGGGATATTGGTGCCCTTAACGCCTAGGCAAGTGAAGCAGGTTAGGGCGTGGCATAGCCGCGTCCTAACCTAAAAGGACTGGAGCAAGCTCATGCATAAAAATCAAACAATCTGCGCCATCTCTCTCGTTTTGACCGCATTCCTGCTAGGTTGTTCAGCCACAGAATATTTGGGGACAAATGTGCAACAACCTGCTGACAATCAAACCCTGGCCTTGAGCATAGACGCTTCAACTTATGAGTCTTTGCTGGAAACTACTCCTTCCCACATAAAGGGAGAGATAGAAGGCATCTTGAACATCGAAGCGTCTGTGATAATGCCCTCAAGGATAGAAAACGTAGCAGGATTCGCTTGTCAAAGAATACCGTTGAAGCCTGAACAGGTTATCCCCCTCTATTATAAAGAGACTACTCCAAGCCTTAAGGATCTCGAAAAACCAGATCTGCCCCGTTATATCTGTAATTCAGAGGAAGGGGATTTGAGCTTCGGGACAGGAAGCTTATACTATTGCTCGGCGGCTTTCTCAAAGAAGAGATACGAAATCGCCCTTCTGAGCATCAATGGCAATCGGTCGTATGCAGACGCATTCGGTCAAGAAACGGTTTCGTTTGCATCACCAATGGAAGCAACAAGCGAGGTAGCAAGCCGTATAAAAGAGCTTGGCATAAGCACTGTGGGCACACCGGAGGCTTATGCCCTGTCGGCTCAAGCCCTCAATAGGTTGGCGGAAGAGAACAGGAAAAGCACCCCCTTCGAGGACCTGTTCAAGATAAGCCGGGAAGATTACGACCACGTCTATACCGCCGCCGACGAGGCCTATGTCGTGCGGATGCGGGTGGGGGCTGGCGGGGTGCCCGTGACCATGTCTTCCTACGAGGACTCCAAGAGCGGCCGTTACCATGCGGGCAGCTCGATAGAGGCCTGGGTAACCCGCAATGGGGTCGTGCGCCTCAGCGTGTTTGAGGGCATAACCGACCCGGAGTTCGACCGCGTGGATGCAAGGATCATCCCGGTGGACGAGGCGCTGCGCCTGGCTGCCGACAAGTACAAAGACGTCATCTCCGACACGATGCTCGACATACGCGAGATACGCTTGGAATACGTCGCCCGTCCGCATGACGAGAGCTATGAACACACCTACTATGCGTTGGCCTGGTACCTGAGCCCCGGCTTCGATGCGGAGAAATATCTCAGGTCGATACGGGTCGATGCGCTCACGGGCGAGGTGTTCTGATGCCTGAAGGCAAAGCTGTGCCTACGTCCGAAACTGTGCCCGAAGCCGCACCTATGCCTGCGGCCGTTCGAGCCGGAAGACCCATGCGCACCCTGCTCAGGCGCGACATAGCCTCGTCCCGCTTCCTGGCCTGTGTGGCCTTGGCGCTGCTCGTCCTGCTCTACGCACAGGAGCCGGGCGCCCGGGGCGATGCCCGGATCGATCCCGTCATCAAGCTGCTCATGTTCCCCGTTTCCTTCAACAACGCCATGGGCTTGGTGGCCTTGGCTGCCGGCGTGTGTTCTGCCGCGAACTACGCGCAGGAGAAGAACACGCGCTTCCTGCGACCGATCCTGGCCAGGGTGCCGCTTCGGCGCTACCTGGCAGGCCGCTACGCCTCCGCCTGCCTCTCGACTGGCCTGGCACTTCTTGTAGCCTTCGCCTTGTTCACCCTGGTCTGCGCATACGAGTCCAACGGGCAGCTCGACCTTGCCGATTCGTCGCAGGGCGTCAGCACCCTGGTGATGATGTCTTGGATGGGGGATGGCAGCTACCACCTCTGGTTCGCGGGCATGGGGATCATTGTGTTCCTGTACGGGGCTGTTCTTGCGGGGATAGGCACGGCCGTGACGGCCTTTCTCCCCCATCGCTACGTTGGGTACACAGCGGCCTTCATAGTGGCCTTCTTCTGGATGCGGGTCTGCTCGAGCCTGGGCCTGCCCGTGTGGGTCAACCCCATGGCGCTTTCGAAGTGCCTGGCCGACGTGGGCTGGGCCCCCTTGACGCTCCTGTGCTACTGCGCGGCCTTTCTTGCTATGACCGCCCTTGCCTTTTGCGTGTTCCTCGCTAAGGCAGGAAGCGAGGTTCGCAATGGCGGCTAAGGCGGCAAGGGTAGCCCTGCTCGGCTTCAGGAGGTGGGGCGCGGACGTGCGCTACCCCCTGCTGCTGGCGATGATTACGGTCTTCCTGTGGTGGGCGCTCGACCCCGTGAAGGCGATGGCGTACGCCACGGGCTACGCCGTCAGCCCAATCGTCTTCCCCTTCCTCACCGGAGGCGAGGTGAACCAGCTCATCATCATCGTGGGTGCCCTGTTCCTCTTTTCCGATGCACCCTTCGTCGGCGAGTCGCAGCTTTTCGTGCTGGCCCGTACAGGCAGGAGGCCGTGGGTGCTCGGTCAGGCGCTCTACATAGCAGGGGCTTCGGCATGCTACGTGGCTGTCCTGCTAGCCCTTTCTCTCATCTTTCTGGCACCGGTCTCTACCATGGGCACCGAGGGCTGGGGCAAGGTGCTGACCACCCTGTGCTACACCGACGCAGGTGCCGCCTTCCATCTGGGATTCACGGTGCCGGAAAAGGTGCTGACCTCGCTCACGCCGGCTGCGGCGCTGGGCTTGCAGCTGATGCTCGAGTGGATGGCCGTGGCTATAGTGGGTTTGGTCGTGTTCACGGTGAACCTGTTTGCGCCGGTGAAGGCGGGGGTGTTTGCGGGCGGCCTGATGGCCCTCTTCGACCTGCTGGTCACCAACGCCCTGCCCTTCGCCCTCTATGGGTTTTCGCCGGTTTCGCTTGCCCGGCTGCCCGTACTTGACTTCGCGGGGAACAACCCCTACCTGCCGACGGTAGGCTGGGCGGTGGGCTTCGACCTGTGCCTTCTGGCAACGCTTGTAGCCTTCCTGGCGGTGGTCGCGCGCAGGACGGTCATCGACATCGCGCCCGAGGCATAAGGTGCCCAACAGGCACGGAAACGACAAGGACGAAAGGACCGAGATATGCAGGACCTGATAGAGATAAGGGGTGTGTCGAAGTCGTTCGGGACGGCAAGCGTCCTGAAGGACGTGACCGTGAGCTTCGCGGAAGGCGCCATCCACGGCATCGTGGGGAGGAATGGATCGGGCAAGACCGTGCTGTTCAAATGCCTGTGCGGCCTTATGCCCTACGACACCGGCGAGATTGCCGTCAGGGGCGAGGTCGTCGGGAGGGATACGGAGATGCCCCGTGATTTCGGCGCCATCATCGAGAACCCCGGTTTCCTACCCCACTACAGCGGCTACAAGAACCTCAAGTTCCTGGCCGACCTGACAGGCCACGCGGGAAGGGACGACATACGCAAGGCCATAACCCTGGTAGGCCTCGACCCCGACAGTAAGAAGCATGTGAGGAAATATTCGCTGGGAATGAGACAGCGTCTTGCCATAGCCCAGGCCATCATGGAATCTCCCTCGCTCTTCATCCTGGACGAGCCCTTGAGCGGGCTGGACAAGAGGGGGCTTGCCGAGATGCGCGAGCTGTTCCTTTCCTACCGGGATTTAGGCAGGACCATGTTGATAGCCAGCCACAGCACGGAGGACATCGATGTTTTGTGCGACACCGTCCACGAGATGGACGAGGGCAGGTTGACCCGGGTGAGGTAGGGCAGCGACTGCGGGGTAGGGCAGCGGTCGAGAAGCCACGGCAGGGTAGGGCAGCGGTCGAGAAACCACGGCAGGGTAGGGCAGCGGTCGAGAAGCCACGGCAGGCAGGCTACCTAAAGACAGCCTGCCTATAGGAAGCGCAATGACGGGCGAGGTGGTGCCCCGGCAAGGTACGAACAGACAGCGCCCCGGCCTGCCCGGCTGCCGGAAGGCGTGTCCGGCTTCAGGCAGGGCAGCGGGCAAGGGGGCTAGCGGGCAGAAAGTTCCACGCTGCCCAGGTTGCACTTGATGTTGAGCGTGCAGGTCGGCGTGTCCGCATCCGCCTTCGCCGGTGAGCGCAGCTCCTTCCCAGAAACTTCTAGAGAGCCCAGGTCGGTCTCCAGCGAGTATGCCACCGTTTCCAGGGGGTTCTCGAGGTCCAATACAGCCCCGCCCAAGTCGAGCCGCAGATCCGCAGTGCCGGAAAGCAAGCCGGCGAAATCGATGCTCCCCATGTTACTTTTCACGACAAGATCGTGGCACGATGCATCCCGAAGGGAAAGCCCTCCCATGTTCATGGTGATGCGCGCCCCTTCCTTCACCGAGAGGCCATCGAAGAAGCAGCTCCCCAGGTCCATTTCTATGCTGAGCGTGCCTATCGAGGCATTCGACCCGGTCAGGCTGCCTGCGTTCAGCGAGGCCTCGAGCAACTTGGCATTCAGGCCAGAAATGTTCAATGACCCCAAGGAATTCTTGATGGTGACCTTTTCGAAAGAGGTGCCTTTGGGATAGGTGAACACCAGCCTATCATGAGGATTGAAGCCAATGCCCAGGCTGATGCTGGGATAGCGGTTCCCTGATATGGTCAGGACACCGTTTGCCTCCGAGATCTCGAGGCTTGCTATCTCGGCGGCATAAGCTCCTTCAAGCGAAAAGGAATCGCCTTCCTGGAAGGTCAGATCCGCCAAACCGACATCCACAACAACGCTGTTTATCTTGTCAAAATGCCTATCAACCTGGGTCAGGCCTTTTCCATCCCCTTCGATGACCAGCAACCCCTTGCTGGTCAAGACGACCGGGTTCATCCCCCCGAGCGCCAAACCGCCACCAGCCAAGATGCCGCCAACAATGACCAGTATTGCCGAAACCACCAATAATGGACGAATTTTTTTGTTCATGATGCCACCCTTTCTTTAGCCATCAGCCTTTTCCGGATCGAGTTGAAGAACTTGGCAACCCATCCGATGCAAAGATGTCCGAACTTTCCAGCAGCAAAGCCTATGAGCAAAAAGAAACCGATGGCTGCAAGGCCGATTCCCACGTAGAAGAGCCCCGTTGCAAAATGCGAGAACAACAAGACGAAACCAGAAACCACCGCAAAGATCCCCGCTGCGAGCAAGGACACTGCAACGGCTGCCAAAGAAACCAGGAGGGAAAACAAGACCGCAAGAACCACCAGGATAATGGCCGCCAACACTGCGGCCAAAGGAAGACCGACCGGTATGGCAAGTATCGCTACGATGACCGCCCAAACCGCCCGGATGTTCGATTTGGGCTTTGCGTTTGCGGGAACAGTCTGCTGTGCTGCATAGGGGGAAGGCGGTGGCGGTGCCTGCCAAGAAGGATTCACCGGTTGTTGGGCTCCTGTTGGTATGGTATGCGCTGCTTGTTGCAAGTGTGGCTGCGCGGGCGATTGCGGGAGGGCTGCCGAAGCTGCTCCGGCACCCAAGTTGCCATCTGATGCCGATATGTTCAGGAGCTCAGGAGGAACGGGTGCCTCAGGGCTGTCTTTTTTCGCCGTGGCATCCGCTTCTTGCGATGTGG
>JAIRPR010000204.1 GCA_031256895.1 Coriobacteriaceae bacterium | reverse complement strand
GTAAAAGGGCTTTCGCCGGGAGTCGTGGACGCCTTGGGCAAAGCGATGGGCTTCTCCACAAGCCTGGATATGCAAGCCCGGGAATTCGAGGTTCGCGATGCGGGGCCGTTCACCGGGGTTTACGGAGGGCAGCTGGCATTGCCTTTGGAACCGGACCGGCTCAGCTATCTGGTGAACGAAACCATCGAAGGGCTGCGGGTGAGCTATCTCGACCCTGCGAACGGCACCTTCACGCCAGGTCCGCTCTACGACCTCGATGCCGCACAAGGCCGCGATCCCTATGACCTCTTCTTGCGCGGTGCCCAGCCCTTGATCCGCATCGAGAATCCCCATGCATCGAACCCTGCTGAGCTTTACCTCTTCCGGGACTCCTTCGGTTCAAGCCTGGCACCCTTGTTGGCACAGGGGTACTCCCGCATCACCCTCATCGACCTGCGCTATATAGATTACCGGATGGTTCGCGACCTCATCGACTTCGCTCCTGGATCCGACGTGCTCTTCTGTTATGGGTCGCAGATATTCAACAACTCATCGGTGCTGCTGACGCCCTGAGCGAAGGGAAGCGAAGGGAAGCGAAGGCGGCGGGAAAGGAAGCGAAGGCGGAGGGAAGCGATGGGAGCGAAGGGAAGGTCTGCGGCTTCATTGGCCTCGGGATGACCACCCTTCTGGAAGACAGGTCTGTTTTTTCCAAGACAAAACCAGCAGGTAAGACAAAAGCCCGCGTGTGCGGGCTTTTCAACAAGTTCACATGAACAATGCAAGCGCTGGTTGCGCGGTGGCTCCTCAAGACCGGGACGTCACTCGGACAAGGGATCCTTATGCACGTTCGATCTTCTGGGCCTTCATGCACTTCGTGCACACATGGGCTTGCTTGACCTTGCCGTTGAGCTTGATGGTAACCTTCTGCACATTGGGACGGAACACACGGTTCGTCACCCGGTGCGAGTGGCTGACGTTGCGTCCCGCAACAGGGGATTTACCGCAAATTTCACAAACCTTGGACATAATAATCACTCCATTAACTATTCGGCGTGTGCCGTTCAAGACAAAAAGCCTTCACACTATACCACAGGTATTTGAAGGTATACAAGGGATTTCTGGTTTATGGCTCCGATATCACCCCATTCATACCTTCCCTACAGATTCCCTCCATCACTCAGGCTGGTTCAAGGGCATTGGTGTGCAGGCGTCGCGTATGGAGAAGTCGCGCAGAAGCCCTCAGCCGGATGCCGGCAATCCCTGGGGCAGGGCGAGCCGGGGCAGCCGCATAGATCCGCAAAGAGCGGGGAGGGCAGGGCGAGTCGGTAAACCCGGAGAAACGCTGTCTTTATGCGGGTGTCCCCTGTTGCCCCGGGTTTTTCATGTATTATGGTCATACGGCCTCCTGGATATGCCAGCAAAACACTCTCAGCTAGGGTATACTAGTCAGGTCTCAAACCGATGCGCGAAGGCAGCCGGCAAGGCGTCCCAAAGCCGATGGCATTCGGGACGGGGCAGCGGAAGCAGGAAACGCAATGGCTTGCCCACAGGCAGCCGGGGCTCGCGGAAGGAAGAAGATGCGGAAAGGACACGACCATGAATGAGAACATAGCCGGCGGGCTTCATGTTGCCAACGAGGTGATTGCCGATATGGTGGGCAATGCCGCCATGGAGTCTTATGGGATAGTCGGTATGGCCGCACCTACTGCGGCCGATGGCATAGCGAAGATGCTTCCGGCCTCGCGCCTGCGCCGCGGCATCGTCATCACCGCCACGGACAACGGGATACATGTGGACCTGTATGTGATAATCGAGTATGGCACCAACATCAACACGGTATCACAGAACCTGATAGACCGGGTGTCCTTCGTCTTGAAGGAATATGCCCGGATCCCGCTCGACGGTGTCGATGTGCATGTCCAAGGCATCAAGGTACGCAAGTAGCCGCCCCTTAAATTGACCGAACCACGTGATCGCGCAGACACTGCGCGTGCTATAACGGAAAGCCAGAACCCATGTCAAAAACCTTTACGACCCAGGATGTCTTGAACGCGATTGCCTTTGCCAACAGGACCTTGAACGCCCGCAGGGAAGAGATCAACCGACTGAACGTGTTCCCGGTGCCCGATGGCGATACCGGTACCAATATGTCGCTGACCTTGGAGTCCGTAACCGAGAACCTTTCCCGCCTTCCTATTGGGGCGCAGAAGCCTGATATCTGCAAAGCGATCACGACCGGGGCACTCATGGGGGCACGCGGCAACTCCGGCGTCATCACCTCGCAGATCCTCCGCGGCTTGTGCGAGGGGAGTGAAAGCTATGACAGCCTCACGCCGGAATGCCTCGATGGCATGTTCTCGCGGTCGGTCGATGTCGCCTTCCAGGCAGTCCGCAAGCCGGTCGAGGGAACGATCCTCACGGTGCTGCGCGACACCGCAGCCGCTGCCCATCACGCTCGGAAGAAGAAGATGGACACCGCCCCGGCCTTGGAAGCCATCGTAGCCGAGGCCTTTGCGTCTGTCCAGCGTACACCCGAGCTGTTGCCGATCCTCAAAGACAACGATGTGGTCGATGCCGGCGGCTATGGCCTTGCGATCCTGTTCGACGCTTTCGTTTCGGCCCTCCTTGGCAAAGAGACCGTCATCGACGAGTTCGCCCTCATGCGAACCGGCGCCCCCAAGGTCGAGATCGAGCAGATAAACGATTGGGCGGGTTCTCAATACCGCTACTGTACGGAGTTCCTCGTCGATTCTGACACACTTGATGCGCAGGCCGGCCTGGACTTCTTGGGCACCATGGGCGATTGCGAGCTCTTGGTGGGGCAGAACCCCAACTTCAAGGTCCACGTGCATACCAACACTCCTGACCGGGTGCTGGCGTATATGCTCGAATACGGGCAGATAGCTGAGGTGCATATCCACAACATGCAGCTCCAGAGCCAGGAACGGACAAGCGCCTTGGCAGAAGAGCGCACGAAGGAGCGCAAGGCCATGGGGATAGTGGCAGTGGCTCCCGGCGCTGGCAACGCGAAGATATTGGAAAGCCTGGGGGTCGATGTGGTCGTCTCGGGCGGGCAGACCATGAACCCCTCGACGAAGGATCTGCTGGATGCCGTCAACGCGGCGAATGCCGATGAGGTGCTCATCCTTCCCAACAACTCGAACATCATCCTGGCTGCCCAGGCATGTGCCGGCCTTTCCGAGGTGCCTTGCGCGGTGGTTCCCACCAAGACGCTGCCGCAGGCTTTCGCCGCCTTGTTCGGCTTCGATGCCTCAGCTGGGCTTACCGAGAACGTCGAGGCTATGACCGAGGCCTTCAAGGACGTCAGGACGGGGGAAGTGACCCATGCCATCAAAGAGGCGAAGGACGCCCACGACAACCCCATCAGGAAAGGGGATGCCATCGGCATAGCGGACGGTTCCATAGAAGTGGTCGCCACATCGGTCGAGGAGACCGTCCTGCGGCTGCTTGAGGTTATGGAAGCCCCTGATGCCGACACCCTGACCATCCTTGCCGGCGATGAGATGCCCCAAGACCGCTTCACAGCCCTCATCAACGACATCAAAGAACGCTATGACGATCTTGAGATAGATTCCCACCAGGGCGGACAGCCGCTCTATCCCATCATTTTGGCTCTTGAGTAAAGGTACGGGCGAAGGTGTCCGGGCCTTTTGCGGCAAGTCCTCAGTCAGGCACGGCGGGAGGTGCCGGCTTCGACCGTCTTGGAGCCGCTATGGCCTTCGATGAGCCAGTGGAAAAGGTACGGCTGGTCAGCCCTGCGCGGGCAAAGAGCCTTGCGAAGCTCGGCATCCACACGGTGCGTGACCTGCTTTGCCATTTCCCGCGCCGCTACATCGACCTATCGCAGATACTGAGCATCGGGTCTGCGACCATCGGCGACCAAGGCACCATCGTGGGCAGCATCCATGACATCCAGCTGAAAAAGCCCAAGCCCCGCCTGGTGCTGGTAGAGATAACCCTTGTGGATGGGACAGGCACCCTGATGGTCACCTGTTTTCGCCAACCTTGGCTCAAGGACGTCCTTTCTCCTGGTGCGCGGATAGCGGTATCGGGGAAGCTTGAGTTCGGTTACGGCTACAAGCGCATGACCAACCCCTTCATCGAAGAGCTTGATGGGCATTCCCCTGAAGAGGGGGGGCTCGTCATCCCTGTGCATCCGGCAACCGAGACCATCTCGACAGCCTGGATGAGAAGGCTCATAGCCAACGCCCTCGAGCTTGTGAAGGGCGCCTACGATCCTTTGCCCCTTGACCTACGGGTGCGTTACCTTCTGCCTGCCCGCTCAGCGGCCATCCGGGCGATCCACTTCCCTCAGGGAACAGAAGAGGCCGAAACTGCCCGGAGGCGCCTGGCCTACGAGGAGCTCCTCCTGCTCGAATTGTACCTCATGACCCAGACAGCGGCGCGCTCACAGGGCAGGAAGCCGCAAGCCCATTGTGTGGACGGCAGCCATTCCCGGGCGCTTTCGGCCAACCTGCCTTTCACTTTGACCGAGGAACAGGAAGCGGCACGGGATGCACTGGCGCACGCGATGGCTGCACCAGAGGCGGCCAACCACATGCTGCTTGGCGATGTGGGCACCGGTAAGACCATCGTGGCGGCATTCGGCCTGGCCGCCTGTGCCGATACGGGCACGCAAGCCATCATGATGGCGCCCACCGAGATACTTGCCCGTCAATACGGCCGAGACCTGGGTCCCTTGCTCGACCTGGCGGGCATCTCTTGGTCGGTGCTCACTGGATCGACCACGGCAGCCGAAAGGGATGCCCAGTTGGCACGTGCACGAACAGGAGAAATGGACGTCTTGTTCGGTACCCATGCACTCCTTGAGGACGACGTGGTGCTCAAGGAATGCTCCTTCGTGGTCATCGATGAGCAGCATCGTTTCGGAGTCGGCCAGCGTGCGAAGCTCCTTGCCAAAGGAGAAGCCCCCGATGCCTTGTACCTGACGGCAACCCCCATCCCCCGCTCCCTGGCCTTGGCCATCTATGGCGATCTCACGCTTTCCTACCTGCGGACGAGGCCGCAGAACAAGGCAGGCAACACGACGCGGGTGCTGCGGCGTACCGAACGCGGGCATGCCTATGATGCTGCCTTGGCCGCCCTTGCACGGGACGAGAGGGTCTATGTGGTATGCCCCTTGGTAGGCAAGGACGCCGACACAGAGGGGGATGCCCAGAAGGGAAGCGCGGGAAGTACGGGAAGCGTAGCGAGTGCGGGAAGCGCAGCGTGCGTAGCGAGTGCGGGAAGCGCAGCGAGTGCCAAGGCTTTTGCGGGAAGCCCCGGTGGTGCGGGAAGCCTTGGTAAGGGGAGCAGCCACGGTAGGGGGGGAAGCCCCGGTGGAGCGGATTTTGACCAGTATGAGTATGCCTCGGTCAGCATCGAGTCTGAAGGCGATTTCGAGGGGGGCGACCTCAAGGCAGCCATGCGCGAGGCAGCCTTCCTCCAAAGCAAGACCTTCATCGACTACCAGGTAGGGCTTTTGCACGGCAGCATGAGCGGAGCCGAGAAGCAGGAGGCCATGAGGCGCTTCCGGGAAGGGGAGACCCAGGTCTTAGTGGCTACCACGGTGGTCGAGGTCGGGGTCGATGTGCCAGAGGCCACGGTCATGATAATCGAGGATGCCGACCGCTTCGGCTTGGCCCAGCTCCACCAATTGCGCGGCAGGGTCGGCAGGGGGACACGTCCGGGCGAGGTCTTCTTGGTCTCGGGATCGAAAGCCCCGCCAGCCCTTGAGCGCCTAGCGGCGATGGAACGCACTGATGACGGTTTTGAACTGGCTTCCTTCGATCTGAGCCTGCGAAGGGAAGGGGATATCCTGGGTAACCGGCAACATGGGGCATCGGTCCTCAAGCTGGTGAATGTCGTGCGGGATGCCAAAGTGATAGAGGCCGCCCATCGCGACGCCGCAGACATCCTGTCGTGTGACCCGCTCCTTGAAGGGGCTGCCTATCGGGCGCTTGGAAGGGAGATGCGCATGGTGTTCAAGGAAGCACGCAAGAGCGAGGGCGGTTGAGGTGCGCGTCATAGCCGGGGAATTCAAAGGACGCCCCCTGAAAGCGCCACGAAGCGATACGACGCGCCCCACTGCCGACCGTGTCCGTGAGGCAACCATGAGCAGCATCACCAGCGCACGGGGCGGCTTTGAGGGGGCTTTGGTGCTTGATGCCTTCGCGGGGAGCGGCGCACTAGGGATAGAAGCCTTGAGCAGGGGGGCAGCTTGGTCTTGCTTCTTCGAGACGGATCGCCAGGCCTTAAGGGCGCTGAAGGCGAACATAGAAGGCTTAAGCCTGGGCAAGGAACGGT
>JAIRPR010000111.1 GCA_031256895.1 Coriobacteriaceae bacterium | reverse complement strand
CACGAAAAGGGCGGCCCCTTTGCAGGAACCGCCCCGGCAGGTATGGCACTATGATAGCAGGATGCGCCGCTTTAGGGGGCATATCCGCAATTTACGCAACGGATTTGCTGCTGGCCTTGGCCTTGCTTGAGCCCTTGGTGTTCGCCCCGCCTTCTATCGACTTCGCAGTTTTACGGGGGGCAGCCTTCTCATCTTCGGCATCATCCTCTACCATGTCGGCATGTTGCTCTTCTTTGTTGTCTGCGCCCAGCCCATCACGGAGGTTCTTGACGGTCGACCCCAGCGCAGAACCCAGCTTCGGAAGGTGCTTCGGACCAAAGATGAGCAGTGCCACTGCCAGGATTATCAAAAGCTCCGGCATACCCATTCCAAGAAATTTCATAGTACGTCCTCTTTCTGTGATTTCAGTTCCCATGCATCGCCTTGTTGCGCTGCATTGCTTTTTGATGTCCGGAAGTATCTCGTATCCTTGGGCGAGCGCCTATCGTGCAAAATGATGAATTGAGGTGCTTTTGGAAACGCCATCGCAAAAACCCCTGTCGCGCAAAGTGATGATTGTGCTTGAACTGGCCTGATGGCGGGAGAATCTTCGGTTATGCCAGAATGCATCCATGAGAAAACAGCGCTATCGCCGCTGCGATTCTGTAATGATAGCGGTGAATCTCAGATTATTGCAAGGTGCATGGCAGGGCGGCCGCTATCTTGCGGGCCGCAGCGGTTATAGAAAGGTCGTCGATGTCGATGGTGATGTCTGCATATCCTTCATAGAGAGGCTTGCGTTCGTCATAGAGGTCGCGCAGGCTCATGCTGATACCGCCCTTCAGCACCACACCGCGCTCATGGAGGTCGTGCAGGCGCTTGACCATCTCGTCGTAGGATATCTGGAGGTAGACCACGGTACCCAAGGTCTTGAGATGGCCCATTGCCTCGGAGGAGTACACGGCGCTCCCCCCCGTGGCTATGATGGTGCTTGAAGCCGTAAGGTCTTGGAGGATCTCGTTCTCAAGCTCGATGAAGCCTTCGGGGCCGCAGGCATCAATTATCTTCTGCAAGGTCTTATCGCAGCGGTTCTGGATGACCAGGTCGGCATCAAGGAAATTGAAATTGATGATCTTTGCCAACACGATGCCTAGGGTGGATTTGCCCGCGCCCGGCATGCCGATGAGGATGATGTTGTCCCCTTTTGGGCCCTTGCCTTCCCCTGGCACGACCCGAGCCAAGGCAGCGGCGGCCTTGTCGTGTCGAGCTGCCGGTGTGGCCTCAGGGGCAAAGGTGCCTTCTTCCTGCCGAGCGGCCGAGGCTCTTGTTGCAGTCGCGGCTGATTCTGCCGGTATGCCTGTCATGCTTCCCCGTTCTTCCATGTCCGATCCTCTCGTCAAGTGGTGCGCCTCATGTCGGGGCCAGTGCCCGACCGCCTGAGCTTCAAGGGGAAGGTCTCGCTGATGACAATGGAGGCAAAGATGAGGGCGAATCCCGCTATCAGGCGAAGGCTCAAGGACTCATTATACAACAACACCGAGAACAAGACGCCGAACACAGCCTCAAGGCTGAGGAACAGCGAGCTTTGGGCAGGCGGGACATGGACGAGTGCCATGTTCTGGAAGAGCAAGGCAAGACAGGACCCGAATACGATGAGATAGGCCATATTCCCTAAGAAGGCCGGTGCAAATACAGCCTCGACAGGGGGAAAGGCTTCAGTCGGCAAGCCTATAGCCAGTCCGCATATGCCGGCAGCCAGGAATTGGTACACCGTGAGCACGAACACATCGCGGCCTTGCGACCAGCGCGCCACGTAGACGATATGAACTGCGAAGAACAGGGCGGATACCATGGTCAATGCGTCCCCGGCTTCGATGGAGAGCGTGCCTTGCAAAGAAACGAATCCCATTCCGCCGATACAGACCAGCGCAGCTATGATGTTGTAAACGCTGGGACGGCGACGGATGACCAGCCAAGCGATGAAGGGGACGACCACCACATACGTAGCCGTGAGGAAGGCGTTCTTCCCGGGCGTTGTTCCGATGAGCCCCAATGTCTGCATCCAGAAGCCCAGGAACAGCATCACGCCGATGACGCTTCCGAACAAGAGGTGATCGCGATCGAAGGCATGGCGCATCCGCTTGAAGAAGACCAGACCAAGGATAAGCCCGGTGATGAGGAAACGGACCCCCAGAAGACAGGACGGGGGCATCATGTCTACCGTGTCCTTCATAACGACGAATCCGAAACCCCAAATGAGCGAGGCACATACCAGCAGAAGCTTGTAAACAGCTACCGGAAGCCTTCTTTCGGGCTTCCCTGTCTGCGGAATCTGCACAGGTTGCGCGGGAAGCGATGCCTGTACGTCCCAAGAAGGCTGTGACACCTGCGACACCGGCGCTTCCCGTGGCGCCTGTGACACCAGCGCTTCCCGTGGCTCCTGCGACACCAGCGCTTCCCGTGGCGCCTGTGACACCTGCGACACCGGCGCTTCCCGTGGCGCCTGTGACACCAGCGACATCGGCGCTTCCCGTGGCGCCTGTACGTCCTGGATGCCTCGTGTCTCCCTTCCAGGCTTTGGAGCCACGATTCCCTTTTCTTCTTCCACGGTGCTACCTCGCTCCGCCGCCGCCGCCGCCAAAGCCGCCGCCGCCGCCGCCGGAAAAGCCGCCTCCTCCTCCTCCGCCGCTGCTGAAACTACCGGACGCAGCCGAGGTGGCTGCCTGTGCCGTCCGCACCGTGTTCGCAACGGATGTCTGTAGCATATCAGTGATCGAGGGCATGACCGATCCGGTCGCACCCCGTGAGGGCGTATACCAGAACCACCAAGGCACAAAACCTGTCATCTGCATATCTTCCTGAAAGAGTTCCGGCATCTTTATCCGCAGGTCCCGTATGACCTGTTCCGCAACGCCGAATAGGGAGGCATAGACCATGAGCTCCCCCCATACCAGCACATCGGTCACCGGCCGCTCGTCCAAAGCGGAAAAATCCTTCAACCAATTGCGTAAGGCCTTGCACTTTGCTTCGATGGTGCTGCCCTCCGGGCTTCGTCTTGGCATGTACTTCGCGATGACGAACAGGGCGATACCGGTCGGCACACAGATGATGGTGGGGAAAAAGTTCTCAAGAATGGCATCAGCCGCCAAACCCAGCACTATCCAGATACCGGCGAGCGCAGCCATCACCAGCTGTAGGCTCTTGCCCTTGGGCTCGAAGAATGAGCGTTTGTTCGTTTCGGCGGTCACGGCACCTTGCCAATTCAACATCAAGCCCATAAAGCCCCTTGCGTCTTCCTTCCCATATTTCGCAATCGACCCGAACCACACGGAATCAGCGCCTGCACCGATTTCCTCAAAAAGGAACTTCATCGTTTTCTTGTCGATGGGGTTGGTCAAAGTATCGGCGACCGCGGCAACCCGTGTCATGTAATAATCGTCCACGGTCTTCTTGCCGAAGGCACCTGGTTTCTCATAGCTGCCTTTGCTTATCTTGATGGCGCCGCGATGCGATAGATACATGAGCGTGGCCGCAAGGTCGTTCGTGCTTTCCCGGTTCCAACGCCAGAGACGGGCGATGACCGCGGGGTGGTCTGTCTCGGAAGGCACGTCGCGCCAATACTGATCGGTGAAGTCCGGGGCATGTTCCTTCCCGTGCTTGAAGTATGCCCGAATCGCCCACAGCAAAAGCAGCACCGAGACCAGCACACAAACGATTATCTGCGCCAAGGCAAGTATGCGTTCCTGGTTCGCCCGATCCGCCCAGGCCTGTTCCTCTTTCAGCACGCTGTCCAAACGAAGCTGGTCTGCATGGGCAAGCGCGTCCTTGCCGGAAAGTCCGGTAAGCCATGATACCGGAAAGACCACCCGGGCCTCTGCAAACTGCCCCTCGCCGACCCGAGGGACCTTGTAAGTGATGGAGGCATCGGAATTGAAGGCCACCGTACCATCCAGGGGGCCATGCCCCCAGGCACGCACATTGCTACCAGGCGTGACCACGGCATTATCAGGGGCAGGCAAGGTAAGGGTCATGGTGACGTCCTCAGAGGCCGCAGCCCATTGGTCGCCGATGTACTTCCAGTAGACCTCGGCTACGTCCTTGTATGCCTGGACGCCGTTGGTTACCGTGTAATCCAGGGTTACCTTGACCTTCTCGTCGGAGGCGCGGAAAAAGACATAGACGGTGTTTTGGGGGGAATCGAATGAGTACGCCTCTTGTGAAGGCCCGCCCGAATCGCGCCATGAAAGCACAAAGGGCAGTTCCGGAAGCGATGTCGCAGCGCCTTCCCTCGCGTTTGCCGCCAGAGCAACCGGCCGTTCGGCCAGAGATCCAGCCGCATTGCCCGTCGTGCCTTCTGGTAAGCCTTTGGCGAACCCTCCTGAAGTGTTGGCGCGGGCCAAAGAGACGCCGTTTATCTTCGTGCTGCCGCCATCGGGAAGGATGCCCAGATCCCACCAGACGGCAGAGAAGCTCCCGTCGAAGTCGAACACCCGTTCTTCGACCACGCGCAAGGACCCATCGTTTTGTGCCTGGGCGTTTATGGTGGTCTGGGGCATGGTATAGCTCTTGGCGTAAGCCTCCTGCGGCGCTGCTGCCACGCCCCCCAGGGCGCAGATGCCCACGATACCTGCCAAGAGCAGCATCCAAAGATGGGTTTTTTGCCGATAGGCTCTGTTTTGCATGGTAATCCTCCTTGCCAGATGAAGGGCATCAGGGTATCATTGCAAGTCGCATTTGTGTTTCTGTTTTCCGGAGAGCTGACCGAGAGGCCGAAGGTGCTCGCCTGCTAAGCGAGTATACGCCACAAGCGTATCTAGGGTTCGAATCCCTAGCTCTCCGCCATTACACTCTTGCACTCATTGTATCATTCATGGAGCCTTTTATACGAATCGTTCGCCGCTCACCATAAGAGGGGCACAGGCCGAAGATGCCGCCGAGGGGTGTCGTCCAAGGGTGCCGTCTCGGCGTGGCAGTCCGGGATTGCGGTTCACGGTTACCTTGCGGGGAGCCCCCTGGTTTCGCCCCTGGGTTTCGCCCCTGGTTTCCCCACGCCTCGAACCATCGCCCACATCGTCTTAAGCGATGGTTCCCCCGCCGATCACCATTTCCCCCAGATAGGCCACAACGGCCTGCCCTTTCGCGATGGCTCGCTGGGGTTCGTCGAACACCACCTGAATGGTGTCCTCGTCAAGCTGCACCAAGGTCGCGGGCTGTTCCTTCTGCTTGTAACGCGTCTTTGCGCATACGCGCAAGGGCGCGTCAAGCCGTTCGAAGGGGATCAGGTTGATGTCATGGGCGACCAACGTGTCCGTATACAGGTCGCGTTCCTCTCCTACCACCACGGTGTCAGTCTCGGGGATGATGTCGCACACATAATGCGGCGCAGGGCCTGCGAGCCCTAAGCCTTTGCGCTGTCCTATGGTGTAATGCAAGATCCCCTGGTGCTGCCCCAAGACGACCCCTGCAGCATCGACGAACTGGCCACACCTTTCCTCACATCCGGTATATGACTTGAGGAAGCCTGCGTAATCGCCGTCGGCCACAAAACAGATATCCTGGCTTTCCCGTTTCTTCGCGTTGACGAAGCCGAGTTCCTGGGCTATCTCGCGCACGTGCGCCTTACGAAGCCCCCCCAACGGAAAGACTGCCCGACCCAATTGCTGTTGCGTCAATGCATACAGCACATAGCTCTGGTCCTTCGTCTCATCGACGCCTTTGAGAAGAAGATGGCGCCCGCTTCCCTTGTCATATTCGGTGCGCACGTAATGGCCGGTTGCAAGGTATTCCTGCCCGATCTGGTCGGCCTTTCGAATAAGGTGCCCGAACTTCATGAAGCGGTTGCAGGCAATGCAGGGGTTAGGGGTCCTGCCTGTCTGATAGGCTTCCACAAAACGCCCGATCACCTCGCGATCGAAAAGGTCGCTCATGTTGAACACGTAGAAGGGCATCCCCAAGCGGTGCGCCACTGCCCGCGCATCTTCGGCATCATCAAGGGTGCAACAGGCCTTGCTTTCGCGGGCATTCGAGTTTGCGGCCCCGGGGGCGCTCGGGCTGGCGGCCTTTGGGGCATTCGGGTTTGCGGCCCCAGGGGCATTCGGGTTTGCGGCCCCGAGGGCGCTCGGGTTGGCGGCGTTTGGGGCGCTCGGGCTGGCGGCGTTGTGGGCAGATGGACTATCTGCCCCATCCAAGGCTTGTTCGCCGAAGCCCCCGGAACCGGCCCTCCCCTCTGCCTTTTCCCCTAAAAGCTTCATCATGGCACCGACGCAGGCATAGCCTTCCTGGCTCATCAGGTAAGCAGCCACCGAGCTATCGACGCCGCCGCTCATGGCTATGAGGGCTTTCTTTTTCCCAAGCATCGACACCATGCTCACATATTCATCATAAAGGCCTGGTCGTTGCCGAGCTGCTCGCTCTGATCCAGGAGGTCTTGTATGCTTATCCCTTGAAGGGCAGCCTCGATTGCATCGTCTAAGGTTTCCCAGACCCGCAAAGCCAACGTTGCCTCTATCGAAGGGGATTGATGCGGCACTGTTTCGCCCGCCTTCTCCAAAAGGCCGCTCTCGATAGCCGCCAACACATCATAGACGGTGATGTTGTTGGCTTCGCGTGCCAGCTGATAGCCCCCCTTCTTCCCTTTGATGGAATACAGCAGGCCGTCCTTCTTCAACTGCGAGACGGTCTGTTCCAAGAAGATCTTCGATATGCCCAAGGTCTTAGAGATGACGACCACCGGGACAGATTCCTCTGTCCGTGTCTGCCTGGCTATCTCTATCATGGCTGCCAGGGCGTAGCGCCCCTTGGCGGAAACACGCACCTTCTCACTTCCTTTTCTTCAGCTTTGCAACAGCTTCGATCTCGACCAGGGCGCCTTTGGGCAACGCAGATACCTCCACGCACGAACGGGCAGGACACGAGGTGAAATGGCGTGCGTACACTTCATTGAACTCTGCGAAGGCGGCCATGTCGCGCACATAGCAAGTCGTCTTTATCACCTGGTCAAGTGCGCTGCCACCCGCAATCAGCACTTCATTGAGGTTAGCGATTGCTGCCTCGGTCTGTTCTGCAACAGTCGATCCGATAAGGCTTCCGTCAAGGGGCGAAAGAGGGATCTGGCCCGAAGTGTACAGAAGGGAACCTTCCACGACCGCCTGCGAATAAGGCCCGATGGCGGCAGGCGCCCGGTCTGTCTGGATGCGTATCATATGTGCAGTCCTTTCTTTCATTCCGACGTTTCCGCAGTTCCCGCCTGGCAAATGGTCGGCTGAGGTGTGGATGGCAACGGTTCTCCATCGTTGTCCAAACCCGGGCTCCATCGTTGCTCGAACCCGGGCTCAATCGTTGCTCGAACCCGGGACAATCCCAAAATGGCGGTCGTATTTGTGGATGCTTCGCTTTGTTGCTTGGGTCTGAACGGTAACGACTATACCGCTTTTTTGAGATTCGGCAAATAAGGATTTGACTTCCGCAACAAAATACCTTACAATCCATATTATACATATAGACTTAGTATGTTTTATCAAAAGGAGGAAACATGCCAAAACTCGCAAACAGTTTGACCGACCTTATTGGGAACACACCCCTTCTCAAGCTCAACGGATATGCAGCAAAGCTTCAGCTTGAGGCAGACATCGTGGGGAAGCTGGAGTATTTCAACCCCGCTGGCAGCGTCAAAGACCGTATCGCCCTGGCCATGATAGACGATGCCGAAAAGAAGGGCGCACTGAAGCCTGATTCCGTCATTATTGAACCGACCAGCGGAAACACTGGTATCGGCTTGGCATCTGTCGCTGCCTCACGCGGGTATCGCCTCATCTTGACCATGCCTGAGACCATGAGCGTCGAACGTCGCAAGCTCCTTGCCGCATTGGGCGCCGAACTGGTGCTGACCGAAGGCGCCAAAGGCATGAAAGGCGCCATAGCCAAGGCAGACGAACTTGCCGCCGAGACCCCGAACTCCTTCATACCCGGCCAGTTCGTCAACCCTGCCAACCCTCAGATCCATCGTGAGACCACCGGCCCAGAGATCTGGGAGGACACGGGCGGCAAGATCGATATCTTCGTCTCGGGCATCGGCACAGGCGGCACCATCACCGGCGCAGGCGAATACCTGAAGTCCCAGAACCCCGACATCAAGGTGATCGCGGTGGAACCCGCCGATTCACCGGTGCTCTCAGAAGGCAAGGCAGGCCCGCATAAGATACAGGGCATCGGCGCAGGCTTCGTTCCCGACATATTGGATACCGCGGTCTACGACGAGATAATCACGGTGAAGACCGAGGAAGCCTTCCAGGCAAGCCGTGACATCGCGCAGACAGAGGGCCTGCTGGTAGGCATTTCCTCTGGAGCTGCCGCCTGGGCAGCGACGTCTTTGGCAAAACGTCCTGAAAACAAAGGCAAGGTCATCGTGGTCATCCTGCCGGACACCGGCGAGCGCTACCTTTCGACCGCCCTGTTCGAGGACCAATCCTAGAATCGAAGCTAAGATACCATGATCGAACCATGAGACCTCAGGGGAAGGATTGACAGATGAAAAGAAGATCGTTCATACAGATTGCCTTGGCCGTTGTTTTGCTCGGCTCCGTTTCCGGGGTCTTGGCAGCCTGCGGCGGCGACAAAGGCGGCACTGGCCAGGAACACACCATTGCGGTTCCCTCGGATACCACCAATGAGGCGCGCGCCTTGCTGCTTTTAGAGGCAAACGGCATCATCAAGCTGAAAGACGGCGCAGGCCTGACGGCGACTGCCAACGACATCATAGAGAACCCTTATAACGTGAAGATCATCGAGACCGAGGCGGCAGCCTTGCCGCGCACCCTTCCTGATGTGGACTTTGCCGTAATCAATGGGAACTATGCCCTAAGCGCTGGGCTTGATGCGTCTTCGGTGCTGGTGGGCGAGAGCGCCGCTTCAGATGCAGCCTTGGAATACGCGAACATCATTGCCGGCAAGTCGGGCAACGAAGGCTCGGACAAGACGCGTGCCTTGGTCGAGGTGCTCCAAAGCACCGAGGTGCAGGATTTCATTGCGCAGAGCTATAGCGGCGCAGTCGTTCCGGTCACGGTGCCCTCGAACCTCAAGTCGGACGGCAAGGCCGCAGCCGATAAGGTCATCAAGGTAGGCGCCTCCCCTGCCCCCCATGCAGAGATACTCGAGTTCGCCAAGCCGCTCCTTGCCGCAAAGGGCTACACCTTGCAGATAATCGAGTATTCCGATTATATCCAGCCCAACGTGGCCTTGAGCGAAGGCGAGCTGGATGCCAACTACTTCCAGCACCTTCCCTATCTGGAAGATTACAACAAGGAGAACAGGACCGACCTGATCTCGGTCGCGAAGATCCACTTCGAGCCGCTTTCCCTGTATCCCGGCAAGCTGGCGTCCCTGGATGACCTGAAGAAGTAAGGCACTTCCGAAAAGCAGCACCGGGAGCCATGCGGGCAAACAACAAGGGGCACAGTGGCAACTGGTACGAAGGGCACCTGCAGGCTTGGGCTTGTTCAGCCAGGCCTGCAGACGCTGCAAGGGGTGTAGCCATGCCTTTGTGCATCTGAGCGGGTCATAGGGTGCTGTGATTTGGCGAGATACCTACATCCGTCAAGGTGGTACTTCTCCCCGGTATCGGTTACGTAAACAATCTCATCCCCAGGGCTTTGGGCAGCAGGCGGGGAAGAACCGGCAGAAGGCGGTGCTGTGGGCATGGCCGTGCCTTCCCCCGAGGCTCCCGCACCTGGTCCCGCACCGCCGGCACCGATACCGGCAGCGCCAGCGGAACCTGCGGCATTGCCTGATGGGGAAGCAGAGGGATCGGGCTCGTCCCTTTGGTCGTTTTGCTGATAGACGTCCGCAGACTGGTTCCTCGCAACATCAACAGCCACCGTTTTCCCGTCAGTGGTCATCGTGACGTCTCCCTGCAGGTCTGTGCGGTAGAGCTTGCAGCCTTGGTCCTTCAACCGACCCAGGGCCTCGGATGTGGGATGCCCGTAGGAATTGTCGCTGCCCACCGATATGACCGCATATTGCGGGTCCACTGCCCGCAAGAACCGATAGGTGGAAGAATACCTCGAGCCATGATGGGGTATCTTCAACACGGTCGATTCGATGTTCGCAAGTTGAGCCAGATCTGCTTCAGACTTCTGACCGATATCGCCCGTGAACAGGAAAGAAACTTCCCCGTAACTCACCTTTGCCACTAACGAGCCTTCGTTCTCGTCGCCGTAGTCCTGGAGGGGGCCCAAGAACTCGAGATGCGCCGACCCGAAATCGAAGGATGTCTTCCCCGCTTGTGGAACGCTGAGGGAAATGCCGCTTTCTTCCAAGGCCGCTACGAAATTGCTGAACGTCTTGGTGTCGCTGCTCGTCTTCGAACAATATGCCCGCTGCGCGCCTGCGGCTTTGAGCGCCCCGGCAAGCCCCCCGATATGGTCCTCATCGGGATGGGTGGCAATGACGGCATCCAGAACAGTGACTCCCTCGTTCTTCAGCACGGTGTAGACCAGTTGGGAATCCGCCCTGTTGCCGCCGTCAATCAAGACAAAGTGCCCCTCGCTTTCCAGCAAGGCTGCATCTGCCTGGCCGACGTCGAGGAAGCGTACCCGCAGCTTCGAGCCCACGCCCTCTGTGGCTAAGTCATTGCCGTCTTCACCGCTGCCCTGGTTGCCTTTGATGCCCTGACCTGCCGATGCACCGGATTCCGCGCTGCCATACCCGTAAGGCGCCGATCCTGTTTCCGTTCTTTCTTTCGGACTGCATGAGGCAAGCCCGAAAAGAAGCAAAAGGCAAGCCAGCGCAATCGATACCGTCTGTCTCAGAAACCGCATTCGTCTGCTCCCTCAATCAGAGCTTCCCGCAGTTGAGGGCGGCCTGCCCGCCCAGCCACTCAGACAGGAAGCCGAGAACCCAACTTGTGGCCATTTACCGTAAAGTGCCAGAAAAGTATAACACCCAGGGGAAGCACCTTGGCCATACGGGAGACAAAGGCAGTAATCTGCCCTTATCCGGCTGGACGGCCATACGGCTGGACGGCCATACGGCTGGACGGCCATACGGCTGGACGGCCATACG
>JAIRPR010000075.1 GCA_031256895.1 Coriobacteriaceae bacterium | reverse complement strand
GCATGGAGGCCATGCGCCTCGAGGTCGCAAGCCCCCTTGCCTCAGGCGGCGTCGAGTACGCGGTCCATGCGGCCAACATCGGCTGGATGGCCTGGGAGGCCGACGGGGCGATGGCCGGCACCACCGGCCAGGCGCGCCAGCTCGAGGCCGTGAGGATGCGCCTCACGGGCGACCTGGCGAGCGCCTTCGACCTGTACTACCGCGCCCACATCGCGGGCTACGGCTGGCTGGGCTGGGCGGCCAACGGCGCAGACGCGGGGTCCAGCCGCTGCGGCATCCGGATGGAGGCCGTCGAGGTCAGGCTGGTGCCCAAAGGGGCGCCCGCCCCCGGATCTACCTCAAGGGCATACTTCGAGACACCTGTTCACCTACAAGCCATGGATGGCCGTGCCTTCGGTATCTCAAGCCCCACGGGCTGGTTATTGTTGATCGACAATGTGAATTGTGTTGTGGGAGTATACTATGGCTCACAAGGGAATTGGCAGAACTATGCCTATTGGCTTTGCTCTCCGGGAACTTGGGCGACGCCCACTGTGAGAGGCTATTTCAGAGTGGGTAGCAGGGGGTATTCCTTTGGGTCTGGCTTTACCTGCTATTATTGGACGCAATTCTACGGCGACTACCTTTTTCATTCGGTCCTCTATTATCCTGGTACCTACAATTTCATGGAGGGTACCATGGGGGTAGCCGGATCCCATGGCTGTGTGCGGCTGGATCTGGCCAATGCCAAGTGGATCTACGACACCATTCCGAGTGGAACAACCGTGTATTCATACTGATGGAGTTCCCCGTTTGGTGGAATGGGGGTACAATGCACTGAATAACAGAGTGCCAGGTTGAGTAATGGCACTCGCCAACCTGAGTGGATATTTCAGGTTGGCAGCGACAGAAAGAGAGATATGAGTAATATGGGCAAGATGGGGCGTTATTTCCGCCAAGCTATGGCTTTGTTGTTGACGTGCGTATTGCTGACGGGTGGGGTGCCGATGGCTTATGCGGATACGCCTTCCTCACAGGGCGATGAGCGGTATTCATCTTTGGGTGAGGCGTCTCCGGCATACGGGGGTTCGGCACAGGATGCCCTTGCCCTGAACCTTCCTGAAGGGCAGGAAGGGGTGTCTGAGGGGCTTGTTGCCGAAGAGGGAAGCGACCATGATGAGGAAGTACCTGATACCCAGAGTGATGCCACGGCCAGTGGATCGGGAAACGGGGAGCTTGGACTTGAGGATGGCGCGTTTCAGACGGGGGCTTCAGGGGAATCCGGGATTTCGCCAGCAGCCTCATCGCTTTCAGGCTTCATCGGCAGTGCCCATGTCTCTCGGAGAGGTGATGTCGATGCCTGGGAGGATCCCTCCTTCGAAGGCGCCATGCTGGGGAGACCCTCTGATGCGTTGCAGATGGAGGGTTTTGCTTTGCAGCTGGACCCATCCTTGTATCCAGGTACCCTTCGCTACCGTGCCCATGTGCAGAACCTGGGATGGACCACCTGGTCAAACGATGGGGCTTTTACAGGAACAAGTGGAAGGAACCTTCAGCTTGAGGCAATGGAGTTCAGGTTGGAAGGCGGGCTTGAGGCATCCTATGACCTCTATTATCGCAGCTATGTCTCTGGCATCGGTTGGATGGCTTGGGCATCGAACGGGCTATCGTCGGGTACGGTCGGCTGCACCCGTCCAGTCTATGCGATACAGGTCTTGTTGAAGCCGGTCGGCCAAGCTGCTCCACCGGTTGAGCCGGGGGCTTACCCCGAAAGCCTCATCGACCATTCTGTAGGTACTTTCGTGCTGAAGGGTAGTGCGCACATCGGCATGATTGGTGACACAGCCCCCCTATCGAGCAATGCCTTCACGGGGTTGACCTTGGGGACAACAGGCTATGCCTTGCGCATGGAGGGTTTGAGCCTAGAGCTTTCCTCGGCTGCCTTAGATGCTGGACTGAGCTATCAGGTGCATGTTGAGGGCATCGGTTGGATGAGCGCGGTCGATGCGCCCGCTTTTGCCGGGACACGGGGGCAATCGAAGCGGGTCGAGGCTGTCCGCATCAACTTGACCGGTGCGATAGCCGCTTCCTATGACCTCTACTATCGGGCACATTCCCAGAACCTCGGCTGGTTGGGATGGGCAAAGAACGGCGAGGCTGCCGGGTCGACGGGATATTCGTATCGGATGGAAGCCATCCAGATAGTGCTTGTCGAAAAGGGGATTTCCACTCTTCCGACGGGGAATCACTTTGTCAGCACCGGTTCCTCGATGCCCGTTGACTTCCGTTTCGATGTTGCTTTGTCGACCGAGAAGACGGGAACCTTCATCATGCAGAAGGTCGGGGGTGCGCCTTATGTGTTCTTCCCCTCTTCCGCCGACCTCACTGCCGTGAAAGTCGCATTCCCCACACAGGATGTCGGTGCAGCCTTGAGGCTTGGCCTACAGGGCACCCTGGTATCGAATGGGGATGTCGTAGACCTTGTATCGCTTGCTAGCCCTCTTGCAGTATGACCTGGCAGCTTCGGATGAAGACGATCGATGGGCTGGCCTTGCCTCCTTTGACCATCATGCAGTCCCAAACGGTCGACGCGATGTTCTTGGTCAGTGACGACCCCGTGAGCCAAGGAAGACCCTATGTTGAGTCAAGCCCTGACCATACCTTGGCAGCAACAGGTTCAATGTTGCTTATAAAAAGCGATGGGTCAAAACTATACGATGGCAGGCTGACACAGATAAAAGGCAGGGGCAACTTGACATGGAAACTTGACAAGAAGCCTTATCAGATAAAGCTTGACAAGAAGACCGACCTCATGGAATCGGGATCGAGCGCCGAGCGCAACAAGACCTGGGTGCTGCTTGCCAACACCACCGACAGGTCCCTTCAGCGAAACCGTATCTCTCTGGAAATGGCAAAGGTGCTTGAGCTTGAAGGCACGACAAGCTGCAAGCCGGTCGACCTGTATTATGATGGCGAATACCGAGGCAGCTATCTGCTGTGCGAGAAAATAGAGATAGGTACCGGCAGGGTAGAGATAGAGGAACTGGAAAAGTCGAACGAGAACCTGAACCCCAATCTTGAGACCTTGCCTTTGGTCGTAGGCTTGAATTCCTTTGGGATGCCGATCAAGTATTCACAAGGCTTGAACAACCCACCAGACATCACCGGGGGATACCTGTTTGAATACGATCAGGCGTACTTTCAGGCCGAGAATGCGTGGTTCAGTGTGCACACCAAGCGGGGCACTCTTTTCTTTGTCTCGAAAAGCCCCGAGTATTGGTCGTATGAGCAGGCAAATTATCTCAGTTGCCTTATGCAGGAAGCAATAGACTGCATAGAGGCCGGCGGCATCAATGCCACCACCGGGAAGATGACCGCCGATTATTTCGACATAGAGTCGTTGAGCAAGGCGATGTGGATAAACGAGTTTGCCCTCAATGAATCGTTCGCCTATTCTTCTGCCTATTTCACAAAGGATGCCGGGGATCCAAAAATCAAATCGGGGCCCATATGGGATTTCGATCTTTCCTATGGCAATTGGATGAATTTCTTTGCGAATGGCCAGGTTGGCACCTATGGTGGCTATCGACTTCCTGACGACAACCTTGGTTTGACCCTGACTTCCGATACAGCCTTCGTTGCTTCCTTGAAGAACCTTGCTGATACGGTGTTCGCGCTTGTAGAGGATCTGTTGGGCAGAGGGAATTCCTCGGCTTTGAAGCCGCTGGATGAATACGCCGAAGAAATCAAAGCTTCAGCTGCGATGAATGACGTATTGGGGTGGAGCAGCATCTTCGGCATCAAGGATCAGGCCACCGAGACAGGCATTCTGACCGAGTGGCTGTCGAACCGTCTTGCCTGGCTGAAAGCCTCCACCGGGTCTGGTGCGGCACCTTCTGTCGTGGTCACGCCCCATGTTGCCAAAAAGGGATGGCTGGGCAGCAACCTCAACGAAAGCGCTGGTACCACCGGCCAGTCCCTGCCATTGGAAGCCTTCACGGCGCAGCTCGATTATGCAGGCACCGGCCTTGGCGGCTCGGTCCTCTATAACGCCCATGTCGCGTATATCGGTTGGCAGGCAAATCCATTGCAGCCTGGTGTGTGGTTCTCTGATGGCCAGGTGGCAGGGACATCAGGCAGGGCTTTGCCGATAGAGGCAGTCCAATTCCAGCTCAGTGGGCAGATGGCCGACAACTACGACATCTATTACCGTGCCCATGCTGCGGGCCTCGGTTGGATGGGCTGGGCCAAGAATGGCGAAAAGGCTGGCACCGAAGGAAGATCGACTCCTCTGGAAGCCGTACAGGTCGCGCTGGTACCTAAAGGCTCCCCAGCCCCTGCAACGGTGTATTTGGGGATAGGCGGGAACTATAGCGCCGCTTACCTGCATTAACCTTCCTATGCTGGGGCGTGGTTGTCTGGCGTTGCCACGCCCCAGCTGCCTTGGGCTACGAGCCATCTGTCCCAGCTTTACCCCTCGTTAGCCACCTTGCTGTCTCCGACCACCCAGGAATGTTATTTGGACGGGATTGCCAATATCTTCTTGACGTGCGGCGCGGATAAACGTATCATAATCATTCGCGTCTGCGCCCCAAGCTTGTGGAGCTGAAACCCACAAAGCCAGGGGGCAACCCTTTGAGATGGGGTGTCGTCTAATGGCAGGACAGCGGTTTCTGGTGCCGTATGTGAGGGTTCGACTCCTTCCACCCCAGCCAGAAGCGACAGGGAACCTCACGCAAAGGAGGCGAACCCTGAAAGGGATGACAGCCTACGTAAGGCTGTCATCGGCTGAGCGGAGCGAAGCCTCAAACGCGCGAAGCGCGGTTGGCGACTCCTTCCACCCCAGCCAGAAGCGACAGGGAACCTGTGCGACTTCCACACCAGGGAAGTGCAGGGAACCTTTCGCGCAACAAGTATGTGGCTCCGTCGTCTAGCGGTTAGGACGCCGCCCTCTCAAGGCGGAGGTCGCCGGTTCGAATCCGGTCGGAGCTACCATGATTTCTCCAAAGACCCCGCAAAGGGGTCTTTTTCTTTCTTGTCCCCGCAAGAGATGAGAACCCAGACATGGGGCGCAGTGTTAAACGGGGGTGCCAGTGGCACGCTGCCCGTGGCACCCCCATTGCCGCGCTTGCTTTTCCTATCAGACCGCTCCCTTCGTTCCAACCGTCCACCCCAGGCTTTCCTGCTGAATCCGGTGGAGGCGGGCAAACAACCCGTTTTGCGTGAGCAATTCCTCGCTTGTGCCTTGTTCGACCAATCTGCCGCCATCAAGCACGGCAATCTTCTCCGCACCCATGACCGTGCGCAGCCTGTGGGCTATCACTATGACCGTACGGCCTTTGACAAGCTCGGAAACCGCCGCCTGGATCTGCGTCTCGTTCTCGGGGTCAAGGCTTGCGGTGGCCTCGTCGAGCAAGACAATCGGCGCGTTTTTCAGCAGGGCGCGGGCAATGGAGATGCGCTGCCGCTCGCCCCCGGATAACGTGGAGCCGTTCTCGCCGATGACTGTGTCATAGCCCTGCGGCATCTCGCGGATGAAGTCGTCGCAGCGCGCCTGCCTTGCCGCAGCAAAGACCTCTTCGTCAGTGGCGCCTTGCTTGCCGATGCGGATGTTGTTCATCACCGTGTCGTTGAACAGCACCACATCCTGGAACACGAAGCTTATGTAGCGCATCAGCCGCTCTGGGTCGATTTCGCGGATGTCCCTGCCTCCGATTTTGATCTCTCCCTCTCGCACGTCCCAAAAGCGGGCAATCAAGCGCGACAATGTGGTCTTACCGCTTCCAGAAGGGCCAACTAGGGCAGTTACGGCATTTTGCGGGATGGTCAGGCTGAGGTCAGATATGACGTCGCCGCCCTTATAGGCAAAGCTCACACTATTCAGCTCGATGCTGTAATCGATCAGTTCCGCGGTCTCGCTGCCGCCCATCAGTGGCTCATTGCGCAGCGCCTGCATCCGGCGCGTGGAGATGAGCATATAGAAGAACTCTGTCAGCAACGTAAGGATGATGATAAGCGGTGAATAGATCCTCGCGCTGATGAGCACGAAGGCCAACAGCTTGATTGTATCGACCGACCCGCCCGACAAAAGCAGCACGCCCACCAGCGTCACAAGCCCGATGCCCACCTGCAATACCATCATGCCAAGGGTGATGAAGATGCCCGTGATGCCCTCGAAGCGAATCGCAGACTTCATCATGTTTTGCAAGGAGCCTTGCAGCGCCGCGGACTTCTCTCCCGCAAGCCCAAAGGCTTTGACCACCTTGACGCCCTCTAGATATTCCTGTACCTGTTCTGAGACGGCAAGTTTCGCCTTGACGTGCTTCTCGCCCAGCCGCGCCTGCAGGCGCCTGGAGGTGAGAATCAGCAGGGCAGCCAGCGGCAGCGCCGCGAACAACGCCAACGCCATGCGCCAGTCGTAGATGGCAAGCAGAGCGCAAGCCAGCGTAGCCGTGATGATGTTGGCGAACAGTCCCGGCACCACATGGCTCATGGTATGTTCGATGGAGGTGCAATCGCCCATGATGTTGGCGGTCAGCTCGGACAAGTCCTTGTTGTTGAAGAATGAGAGCGGCAGTCGTCGCAGCTGTTCTGCCACCTCCACACGGATTTTCTCCGACTCGGCATAGGCCGTCTTATAGGTTTTGAGGTACTCGTTGTAATACGCCAGCAGATACAGCAGCGCTGAAACAACGCCGCCGGCAAGCAGCAGCCAGAGCTTGCTTGTGTCCAACTCGCCGCCGTTCATTAAGGGGTCTAGCAGCGTGATGATTGTTTGAATGATTATCAAAAACGGCAGCATCAGCGCGATGTTGCTGATGACGCAGGCAAGTATCGCCCGGTTCAGGCTTGTTGTTCCCTCTTTTGAGAGATTCAGCAGCTTTCCTATCATTATTGCACCTCCTGTTTTGCGGACGTAACCCCGCAGCAAGATGTAGCTGGTACGTCCCACTCTGGGATTTCCCGCGCCTCAGCGCGGCTGGAATCTGCCGGTGCGCCAAGCGTCCAGTTCAGCGCACCGGTGTAGTTTTCCCAGAGCGCGGCGTAACGCCCGCCTTTGGCCACAAGCGTGTCGTGTGTTCCCTGCTCCACCTTGATGCCCTTGTCCATCACCACTATCTTGTCCGCACCGCGCACGGTGGAGAGGCGATGGGCGATGATGATGACGGTTTTGTTCTTCATCAGCTCCGACAGCGCGTGCTGGATCCTATTCTCGTTTTCCGGGTCGGCAAAGGCGGTCGCCTCGTCCAATACCAGTATGGGCGCGTCCTTGAGGATGGCACGGGCGATGACGATGCGTTGGCACTCGCCGCCGGAAAGGTGTATGCCGTCCGAGCCGAACACCGTGTCATAACCTTGCGGCAGATTAACGATGAAGTCGTGGCACTGGGCGGCTTGGGCGGCGGCAATCACCTGCTCGCGGCTCGCGCCTTTTCTGCCGATGGCGATGTTGTCCGCAATGCTCTGCTTGAACAGGAATACATCTTGAAACACGAAGCCGACAATGCTCATCAGATAATCGCTTGACATATCCCTGATGTCCACGCCGCCGATTTTGACCGC
>JAIRPR010000066.1 GCA_031256895.1 Coriobacteriaceae bacterium | reverse complement strand
ATATCGTAGTTGACGCAGTAGTCGCAGTCCTGCAGGTTCTGGCCTTCCGAAATACAGTCCGTGGCAATTAGAATGTCGATTTCTGCGGTGTTATCCGGCATCAACAGCTCCTTGTCCTTTGATTGCGGCGAGAACAGCGTCAGGATGGTGTTCATGTCTGTTCGCTTTAATTTGACAGTCGTCTTGCCGTCGGTCGTGCCTGTTATCATCGCCGCATCAAGCCCGAACTGTTCTTTCACGAGCGGCGCGATTTCTTTATAAAGGTATTCCACCGTATCCGAAAACGCAGAGAACAGCAGCACTTTCTTGTTGCCGGCGTTAAACGGGCTTTGGACTTTGCCCGCAATCAGTTCAATCAATTTTTGCAGCTTGGTGTCATGTGCGGGCGTGATATCGTTAATCAGCACGGAGAGCAGTTCGAGAATCTCGGTGTCCTCGGCAAGCTTCGCCCGCCAAGATATATAGTCCATATCAGCAAGGTCGATGTCCATCTTCTTGCCCATACTTTCAAAGATGTCGGTGTTTGTGTCGTCGCCGTCAAAATCGTCCTCGGAAAACTCTTGAGTATTGATAATCCGCTGTGTACCGCTCACATAGGCGTCGATGTCGGCAATCGTGCCGTCTATCAAAGCACGCACCCTATCTAAGGTAATACGGAATGAGTAGACAGAACTTTCCAGTCGCTTCAAAAGGTTGATGCACATGAGGCGGCGGATACCGGCCTCGCGCCCGGCACGGTCGATGTTCTTGCTTGGGTCTACATATTTTGCCCTGCGGCTTTCCAAGAGGAAGTCAGTGGGGATATAGACGGCAAGGTTCAACTTCATCAAGTGGTCGTAAATATCGTCATAGTCAATCGCCGATTCGAGGTCTGTCATACGGGGGCGAAGAGTGACGGGCTTCATCCGTTCAGGGAATTTGCCTATCGCCTCGGTGTTGTAATACTTCTCTATATGTTTGCGGGAGCGGGCAATTGTCACGCTGTCAAGCATCGTGAAGAAGTCGAAGTCAAGGGAGCGCAGGAGGCTTTCCGTCGTGCGCTCCTCTGGCTCGAGTTTGCTCCACCGATTGAAGGCGGTCTGGGCGTTGCGGAAAATCACGTCAATCGGCTTTGCGGTGTCAAGCTTGTCGTTTATCAGCGTGGGGTTGCCCTCATAGGCAAGTTCCAGCTGATGGCGCAGGTCGGAGAAGCCGTTGTTCACGGGCGTGGCCGACAGCATGAGGACTTTCGTCTTCACGCCTTTGCGGATGACTCGGTTCAGCAGTTGCAGGTAACGGTTCTCTCGTCTGTCGTCTCCGCGCCCCGAATAATCGCCGCCGTTGCGGAAGTTGTGGCTCTCGTCTATGACCACAAGGTCGTAGTTACCCCAGTTCAGTTTAGCAAGGTCGATAGCGCCAGACAAGCCGTGGTCACGCGAGAGGTCGGTATGGTAAAGAACATCGTAGCGCAGACGGTCTGCGGCTATCGTGTTGTTCAGGTAGTTCTCTTTAAATGTGTGCCAGTTGTCTCCCAGTTTTTTCGGGCATAACACCAATACCATGCGGTTGCGAAGTTCATAATACTTAATGATCGACAACGCGGTAAAGGTTTTGCCAAGCCCCACGCTGTCGGCAAGGATACAGCCGTTGTATTTTTCAAGCTTGTTGATGATGGCAAGAGTCGCGTCTTGTTGAAAATCATACAGCTTGTTCCATATCTTCGATTCCTTAAAGCCTGTTGCCTCGTTTGGTAGCACGTCTTCGGATATGTCTTCCAAAAACTCGCTGAAGATGTTATAGAGGGCGACGAAATAAATGAACTCTGGCGCATTCTCGTTGTAGGCGGCAGTGATGCCGTCGATGACTTGGTCTGTCACGTCTTCCAACAGGTTCTTGTCGTTCCAAACTTGGTCAAACAATTGGAGGTACTGCTCTGACATAGGGGCAAACAGCTTATTCACTGGATTGATGATGTTGTTCCCGCGTTCGCAGCCTATGTCTGCGGTAGTGAAACCGTGAAGAGGGATATATGTCAGCGTCTCCGAGCCGGCCACATTCATGAATGCGCTGATATTGCCTCCGGTTAGGTTCGAGCGGAATTGAACCTTTTTGCGTATCCAGTCGGCGCATTCGCGGGAAATGGCCTTTTGGGTGAGTTCGTTGCGCAGCCTGACCTCGAATTCCGTGCCATAAAGGGAACGCTCACGGTCTAAGCGGGGGATGTAGAACTCCCGTTTTTCCTTGGGTGCCTTCTCTTGCAGAAAAGTCGGAGAGGTAAAAATAAAGCGTAACTCGGCAATGCCATCAAGCTGTTTTTTGAGTGCCTGATATGCATATATAGAGAAACACGCCGCCGCTACGGACAGCTTATCGCCTTTCTTGATGGTGACCGTCAAATCGTCTTTAACGGTTTTGCTCACATTGTCGAGCATCTCCGGCATTTGCATAGGGTAGTCTCCTCGGCTTAATTGAGAGCCTGTTTCTCTTGCCTTGCTTTAGTTGCCAATCTTGCCTGTGCGAATCCACTCGTCCACTTCAGATGTCTTGAACTTGGAGCGCTTGCCTACTTTGTAAAGGGGGAGCTTCTGAGCCTTTATCCATGGCCTCACCGTGTTTTTACTCATGCTGAGGCGGACGGCTATGTCTTCAAGATTTACCTACTTTTCTGGCGTGGCATCCTCATTTGCGCTATTCATTGTGGAAGCCTCCGTTTCTCGCTCATCTATTGTAGCAAACTTTATTCGGCATATTTGTTATGAGCAGATAATTAATGCGGTTTGCTTGGGTGTAAGGAGGTGCAAGCACGCTTGCCCCTGCCTCCTTCAATGCTCCTATCGAATTGAGCCCCTTGATTGCCCAGTGGGTGCGGTTCAGCGCATTGAATGTGCCGCCTCGGGTTTGGAAGCGGACACGGACCGACGGCTCGTCTGTCAAAGACCAGTACGCTGGCACATTCAACTCATCGCGATGCGAGCGCTCTGAGCAAGAAAGCCAAAGTAAGGTTTTAAGAAAACGCAGACGAATCGTCAATAATGAGGGGGGAAAATCTGAAGAAGTTGAGCGGGCAGTGGTCACATCACACCATGAAATCTTCATTGATAATCGGTTCCGTCTCGAAGACCGATTCGGTCGCGAGGCGGATTTCGTCGAGCATATCGGATTGGCTGCCGACATTGGTAACATCAAACCTGTTGACGCATTGGTTGAGCCAGAGGTTGCTCTGTGCCAGACGGTCGATGATGTCATACATTTCGGCGTTGCTTATCGGTCGTGCGGAGACGTAGCCAGACCACTGCCTGTGCTCAAAACCCTCCTTGTGGAGAAACGAGCCGATGCGACTATAGGCTTTCCGCCTGCCAGCCTCTCCAAACACCTCGCGCAGACTGGCTGAGTCCAAATCAAAGTTGACGGCTTTGCGGTGGCGTTGCTGCGCCATAGCTATGCTGTGGCAAAGTAGCGCCGCTGACAGAACTCCTTGAAGTCCTCGATATCGAAGTCCTCCGGATCTGCCGCGTCATCGTTGTTGAAGTAGAGCCAGGTATCCACGTTGTCCATGAACCACCGCTTTTTGCCAAGCGTAGTCATGGCTATGCCAAAGTGGGAATAATCGCTGCGTGTGCCGCGCCCATAGTAAAAGCCTTCGTCGCCCTTCTCAAAGCCAAGCTTTTTCACCATGAAGTCATCTATTGAGGTGTGGAGTTTGCCCACATTGTATGTGCCTTCACGGGCAATCTTGTCATCGTCCATGACAATCTGCATCTTAATCATCGTATCATCAGTTCCCATCGGGTAGGGTAACGCATTCCTGTGGCAACCAAGTATCATATAGTGTACTGCCGCTTTCCGTAAAGCGGTCAGACTATGTCGATGAGGGGGATGAACCGCCTGTAGCAGAATTATAGTGTTGCAACGAACCAGCCGACTTACCGTAAATGCGGTTCGTGTGATAAGTGATTGGTGGAGCTTAGGGGGATCGAACCCCTGACCTCATGGCTGCCAGCCATGCGCTCTCCCAGCTGAGCTAAAGCCCCACATTACGTAGGAGATATTCAATTATCAACGCCAGACAAGTGGGGCAAACCTGAGAAGTGGCTTACCGAACAATCGGTTCTCCCAGCTGAGCTAAAGCCCCATTAAAAAGTGCGTGTTACAGTCTAACAAATATCGCCATCAGGTCAAGCATTTTTTGCGGGCTTTTCGGGGAACTCCATGCCTTCGTTATAGTTCATGGGTCAGCCAGTGACAATACGGTGCCCCGAATGCCCTCAGTCGATTGGGCAGAGGAACTTGCGGGTGAACCACCTGCTGCCGACTTATCCGTTAACTCAACGCCTTCAGCCTCACGGTGCAGGGGTCAGTCCGCGTCAGGCAGCCCAGCAACCGCCACCAGTGTCAGCCAGGCAGCCACCACCGGCCGTCAAGCAGCCCGGCAACCGCCTCCTGCCGTCAGGCAGCCAGCCCGGCAACCGCCAGCAACCGCCACCAGTGTCAGGCAGGCAAGCAGGCAGGCAGCCAGCAACCGCCACCGGCCGTCAGGCAGGCAGCCCGGCAACCGCCACCGGCCGTCAGTCAGGCAGCAAGCAACCGCCACCGACCGTCAGGCTGCCTGCCTGCTGCCATCCTACCTCATGAGCAGGCGGAGCAGCTTGATCTTGTCGCGGAAGGGTGGGGTGCGCACGGGTATCTCAAGCAGGGTGCCTTTCCGCAGCGTGGATTTATAGTGGCTGAAGCAGTCGAAGCCTGCTTTTCCATGATAAGAACCCATGCCTGAATGTCCGACACCGCCAAACCCCATATGGTTGTTGGCCAGGTGGATGACCACATCGTTGATGGTGGCGCCGCCGAAGGGGACCTCGGCGATAACCCGGTGCCATACGGCCTTGTCCTCGGCGAACACATAGGTGGCAAGGGGCTTCTCAAAGCAGCGGATAATCTCAAAGGCCTCGTCGAGCGTCTTGAATGTCAGGATGGGCAGGAGCGGGCCGAATATCTCTTCCTTCATGACCGGGTCGTTAAGGCCCACGCCTACCATGCAGGTGGGTTCGATGCGCAGGCTGCCTTCATCGCTTCGCCCCCCGAAGGCAATGCTGGCTGCAGGGCTATGGGTGTCGATAAGCCCTCTCAGGCGGTCGAAATGATGCCGGTTGATGATGCGCGGCCATTCCTCGCATGCCAGTATGTCTTGTCCATAATAACGGTGGAAGCACAGGTCAAGCTGCTTTATCAGTTCGTCTGCTACGTTTTCGTGGACCAGGAAATAATCAGGTGCCACGCAGGTTTGGCCGCTGTTGATGCCCTTGCCCCAGGCTATACGCTGGGCTGCCCGTTTGATGTGGGCGCTTTTATCAACGATGCAAGGGCTTTTACCCCCTAGTTCCAAGGTGACGGGGGTAAGATAGCGTGCCGCCGCTTCCATGACAGCACGTCCGATCCGGGTGCTCCCGGTGAAGAAGATGTGGTCGAAGCGCACCTGCAAGAGCCAATCGTTCATATCCGCCGATCCGGGAAAGCCGCAGACATAGGTGCTGGGGAACAGTTCCGCAATCATCTTCAGCAGGAAGGCAGAGGTGGCCTGCGAGGCTCGGGACGGCTTCAGGGCAACGCAGTTGCCGGCGGCAAGCGCATCGACCAGGGGCACCAAGGCAAGCTGCAGGGGGTAGTTCCAAGGTGAGAGGACCAGCACGACGCCAAGGGGCCCAGGATAGACCTTCGAGTTGGAGCGGAAATGCACAAGGGGGGTGCTCACACGGCGTGGCCGGGCCCAAGAGCCTAGCTTAGCCAGACAAAGCCGTATCTCGTCGTAGACGATGCCAAGCTCTGTGCCATAGGCCTCGAAAGGCGCCTTCCCCAGATCCTGCCGTAAGGCCTCAAGCACCTCGGCCTCGTGCGCGCGCAGGTACTCCCTCATACGGACCAAGGCTTGGCGGCGATAAGCAAGGGGCAGGGTAGTGCCGCTTTGGTGGAAGCTGCGCATCCGGGCGATAGCGGCTTCGACATCCCCTACGTGGTCATAAGGGGTAGCATCGTTCATGAAGGGTCTCCTTACCGGGGTCGATGTTGGCGGGGAAGAACAGGGATCAATATGCAGCCTCAAGGATGCCCAGCACGTCATCCAAGCTTATCTCTTGGGCATTGTACAGGGCAGCGCCGTCGTAGCGGGCTTGCTTGGCGATAGCCGCGAACTGCGAACGTTCGACGCCCAGATCGCCAAGGTTTATAGGAACCTCGTATTCCTGATGGAAGCGTGCGTTCATGCGGTGGATCAGCTGGGCGAAGGCTGTGGCACGTTCTTCAGCAGGGGTCGCAAGGTAGAGCGCTTCGTCCAAGCTGTGCAAAAGATCGCCATAAAGGCCCACGTGAAGGCCTCGTGCGATGTTGTGATCGATACAATGGGGAAGCAAGAGCATCATGGCCTGCCCATGGGGTATGTGGCACAAGCCTCCCAATGAATGCCCGATGGCATGTATGATGCCCACCATGGCGTTGCTGAAAGCGGCGCCTGCCATGAGTGAGCCAAGGGCAAGGGCGCTTCGGGCATCGGCGTTGCCCCCTTCTGCGCAGGCAATGAAGATGTTCTCCTTGATGAGCGCTATGGCGCCCAGGGCAAAGGCATCGCTCACGGGGTTCTTCTGGATGGAGGTATAGGCCTCGATGGCGTGGGTGAGCGCGTCCATGCCGGTTGTCGCGGTCAGCTTCGGCGGCAAGGTGGATGTGAGCGCTGGGTCAAGGATGGCCACCGGGGGGACAAGCCTATAAGAAGTGAAGGAAAGCTTCACCTGCCTTTCGGTGTCGGCAACCACGGCGACAAGGGTGACTTCCGAACCGGTGCCGGCAGTGGTGGGGATGGCGATGATGGGTGCAAGCGTGGCATCAAGGATCTCCGACCCCTGTAAGGTGGCGAAGTCAACCCCCTTGCAGGAAAGGGAGGCAGCCGCGCCTTTGGTGGTGTCGATGACCGACCCGCCCCCCAAGGCAACGAAGCCGTCACAGGCGTTCTGTTCGTACAAGGCGGCAAGCCCGTTGACAACGGAAAGCGAGGAATCGGGCGGCACTTGGTCGAACACCTGGTAGCAGATGCCTTGGCTGTCCAATATCTGGAAGAGCCTGTGGGCAATGCCGAACTTCACCAGGCCTTGGTCGGTGACGACAAGCGGCTTTGACACCTTGAGCCCCTTCAGCTCGTCGCCTATCTTCATGAGGGCATCCTTGCCACAGACTATCTTGGTAGGGCAACAGAACTCGAATCCTTGCATGTGTTCTCCTTTGGCAGTCATGTACAGGGGCAGTGCTAGCGGGTGCGGTAGGGGCGGCGCCAGAAGAAGAAGCCGCGCAGCAATGCCGCACAAAGGTAGGTGAGCGCGACCCCGGTATCGTTTGGCCCGCGGGTGGTGAAGGCGCGTTGGGCAAGGGCCTCTTTGAGGGAAGATGCACCACAGAAGCAAGAAAAGGCGTATTCGAGCGATCGGAAGGCAATCACATAATCGACCGTGAAGGCAGAGGGGTCTGCGCTGGAAAGGCCGCTTCCAAAGGGGACGTCAAGGGCTTGTTGGGACTTGGGCACCCTGTGCAGCCTGCCCCTTTGATTGATATGGCAGACGCATTCGATTGCCGTGCGATCGACCTTGATTTGGAACACGTAGCCTCGGGGGGAATAGCCTTGAAGATAGGCGACTTCTGCCCGGATGCTCTTTGAGACACACATGCCCAGGTTGATGAGGGTTGGGAGCAGCTTAAGGAGCAGGTTCACATAAAAGGCCTTGCACCAAAGGCCAAGCCCCGGCCGCCTCCGTGCCCTATCGCCCCCACATTCCTCTGCACCGCCGACGCTCGAAAACGGTCCTGATGCTTCCATTGCGAAAGACCCTTCTCGTAGTGGTATTCTTGTCAGGTATAAAGTATCACGATTGTTCCGCATCATGCAAGCAGCCACGATAAAGCCATACACCAAATGATGTAATTCGGTGACACAACGTTGACAAATTGTTAATTTCTCAGCTTGGCCAAGACTTTCAGTGCTAAAGTGCTTCGCAGCACATTGATTCTGGCATTTTGATCGAGGAGTCTTGAAGGTTATGGATACGATGAACGAGAAGAGCCCTTACGGGCATCCGGATATTCCCCCACAGGAACCAGCGCACAAGGAAGAGCCTGGCCGTGAGGCTGCCAGCCAGGCAACAGCCCAACAGGCACAACAGGCGCAAGCAACAGCCCAACGGGCGCAACAGGCGCAGCAGGCTCAGGCAGCAGCCCAGCAACAGCCGCAACAGGTCCAACAACAGCCGACCTGGCAGCAACAGCAACAACAGCAGCAGGCCCAGCCGCAGCCGACCTGGCAGCAGCAACAAACCCCACGGCCGCAAGCCGCGCAGCCTTCCTGGCAGCAGCAACATCAAGCCCAACAACAGCAGCAGGCGTACCCGCAGCAAGCCCAGCAGCAGCAGCAGGCGTACCCGCAGCAAGCCCAGCAGCAGCCTTCCTGGCAACAGCAACAGGCGTACCAGCAGCAAACCCCACGGCCGCAAGCAGCGCAGCCTTCCTGGCAACAACCGACCCAGCCACCGCAACCGACGCAGCCGGTTGTCCCCTCTGCATCCTTGGGCTCCCACGCCCAGCACGCTGCCCCCGGGCAGACCCCCCGGCAAGGCTATTCGCCTATCTACCAGGCAGTTCCCTCTTCTTCCGCTGCGGCAACCGCCACAGGTGCAAGAAACGAGCCTGGCACAGCACCCGCCCCCGCCGCCGCGCCCCTCGCAGGCAGGGCAGGCTCGACCGGCGCTCTGAAAGTGCAAGGCCCCCCGCCCGCATCGCATAGGCCGGTTGCGTCGGGCGGCGGCGCAAAGACCTTCCTCCTTGCGTTTTGCGGTGCGGCGCTTGCCGTGGTGCTCGGCCTTTCAGGCTTCGGCATCTTCAACATGGTGACGGGAAGCCAGGGAACGGCGCCACAGGCCCCCTCGACGACCACCGTTCTCGGCTCATCGAACCCCAGCATCATCAACGCCGAGGACACCGATACCGGCCTGGCAGAGGCGGTAGCGCGAAAAGCGCTTCCGTCGGTCGTCAACATCGATGTCTACACGCAATCGGGTTCGGGCTTCTTCGGGGGAGGGGGCTCTTCGGGCACCCTGGTCGAGACCTCGCTGGGAAGTGGGGTCATCCTTTCCGAGGACGGCTACATCATAACCAACTACCATGTCATCGAAGGGGCGGACGCCCTTGAGGTGACCATAGGCGATGAGACCTATAAGGCCGACGTCATCGGCACCGACCCCAGTTCCGATCTGGCGGTCATCAAGGTGAAGGACGCAAAAGGCCTGACGCCCATCGACATAGGCAACTCGTCAGAATTGGTGATCGGCCAATGGGTCATGGCCATCGGCAGCCCCTTCGGCCTGGAACAGTCAGTCGCGACCGGCATCGTGTCAGCCACAAGCCGCTCTGAGATAATGCAAACGACAACGGGAGCCAATGCCATCTATACCAACCTGATTCAGACCGATGCGGCCATCAACCCCGGCAATTCCGGCGGGGCGCTGGTCGATGCAAACGGCAGGCTCATAGGCATCAACACCCTGATAAGCTCGTCTTCTGGCAGCTCTTCCGGCGTCGGCTTCGCCATCCCCTCTGATTATGCGGTGAACATCGCCCAGCAGATCATCGACGGCAAGAACCCCACCCATGCACAGCTCGGCGTATCGCTTTCCACGGTGAACTCATCAACGAAGCAGCGTTATGACTTGGCGGTCGATGCCGGCGCCTATGTGACCCAGATCTACGGCGGGTCGGGTGCCGAGCAGGCGGGCGTTCTGAAGGGCGACGTCATCACGAAGATCGATGGCAAGGCCGTCAAATCGGCAACCGACCTTATCCTGGGCGTCCGATCCAAGAACCCAGGCGACAAGGTGTCCCTTGAGATCGATCGCTCGGGAGAGGTCATCACGCTGGAAGTGGTGCTCGGGTCGGATGGCGAGACACAGCAATCGAAGCGGCAAAGCTCTTAGCGCGGCTGAAGGCCTCGCTTTTGCCCGTCCCATCTCTGCTCATTAAGTGAAGCGCAACAAGAAAGGCCGTGCGGACTGCACGGCCTTTCCCTTTTCGGGTAAGATAGCTTTTGACAACCAACAGAAAGAAGGTGAGTCTGTGGCTAACGGATACAAGTACAAGCGGGTGCTTCTCAAGTTGTCGGGGGAGGCCCTTGCGGGGGATGTCGGCTATGGCATCGACCCGAAGGTCGTCGAGGACCTGGCCTTGCAGATCAAGGCCTTTGTCAAGGACGGGATAGAGCTGGCCATCGTGGTCGGCGGCGGCAACATCTTCAGGGGGATGGCCGCCAGCGCCGAAGGCATGGACCGGTCCCAGGCAGACTATATCGGCATGTTGGCAACCATCATGAACGCCCTTGCCCTGCAAGACGCCTTCGAGCGCCATGGCCTCTATACCCGCGTCCAAAGCGCCATCTCGATGCAAGAGGTCTCTGAGCCCTATATCCGCCGTCGGGCGATCCGTCACCTCGAGAAGGGCAGGATAGTCATTTTGGCGGCAGGCACGGGCAACCCCTACTTCACCACCGATACCACCGCTGCCCTGCGTGCCTGCGAGCTAGATGCGGAATGCCTGCTCAAAGCAACCAAGGTAGACGGCATCTACGACAGCGACCCTCGAATGAACCCTGAAGCCAAGAAATTCGACACCATCAGTTACCTCGAGGTGCTCTCGCGGGGCTTGAACGTGATGGATTCGACCGCGACATCCCTATGCATGGACAACAACCTGCCCATGATAGTGTTCGATTTGACCGTAACGGGCAATATCGCCCGTGCCCTGCGTGGCGAAAACGTCGGAACCACGGTACAATAAGCGTAAAAAACGAGGGAAGGAACACAGAATGCTTGATGATATCATGCTCCATGCCGAAGAGCACATGCACAAGGCGATCACCAATCTTGGCGATGCCTTCGGATCGGTCCGGACGGGGCGGGCCAGCGCGTTGTTGCTCGACCGCATCAAAGTGGATTACTACGGGGTTGCAACACCCATCAACCAGATGGCCGCCGTCAAGACGCCCGATGCCCATATGTTGGTCATCGAACCGTGGGACAAAAGCACGCTTTCGGCAATCGTGCACGCCATCCAGTCGAGCGATCTGGGGGTGACCCCTTCGAACGATGGCACGGTCATCCGCCTGCCTTTTCCGCAACTGACCGAGGAACGCCGCCGCGAGCTGGTAAAACAATGCAAGGCCTATGCAGAGGAGGCACGGGTGAGCATACGCAATGCCCGCCGCGACGCCAACACTGCCACCGAGAAGCTCAAGAAGGATTCCGATATCTCCGAAGACGAGGCGAAGCGTGCCGAGGCCGACACACAGAAGCTCACTGACAAGTTCATCGCCGAAGTGGAGGAGCTTTTCAAGAAGAAGGAAGCCGAGGTAATGGAGATATAGGAAGGCTTCCGAGGCCAGCTGGAACGACCTTCGGTTCCAGCCCCACCAATCCCAAGCGCCTCGCTGGACCATGAACAGAACGCTGGAAGACATATTCCCCCATCCCCCCCAAGGCATCGACCTTGCCTTGTTCGATGCCTCCCGGGTGCCTTCCCATGTGGCCATCATCATGGACGGCAACGGGCGTTGGGCGAAACAGCGGGGGAAGAACCGGCTTGCCGGGCACCAGGCGGGCATCGAAGCGGTGCGGGAAAGCATCCGTTGTGCTTCTGACCTAGGAATACGTTACCTTACCATCTATTCCTTCTCATCCGAGAACTGGAAGCGCCCCGAAGACGAGGTGAAAGGCCTCATGAACCTCTTCGCGAAGACCATGCTTGCCGAAGTCGAAGGCCTCCATGCAGAAAACGTGCGCGTCATGACCATAGGGCACAAGGACGGCCTGCCCAAGAAGACACGTAAGGAATTCGATGACGCCTGGGAGATGACGAAGGAAAACACCGGCATGACGCTGGTGGTGGCGGTGAACTACGGCGGACGCCTTGAGATAATCGATGCGATAGCGGCATATGCTGAAGCGATGCATCAGGCCTTGCGGGCGGGGGAAGTGCCGAAGCCTTTGAGTGAGGAAGCCTTTTCGCACTACCTCTATACAGCGGACATCCCCGATCCAGACCTCCTGATCCGTACCAGCGGCGAGATGCGCATATCGAACTTCCTGTTGTGGCAGCTTGCCTATACCGAGTTCTACTGTACCGAAGTGTTCTGGCCTGACTTCGACCGCTATGAGCTTCTGCGCGCCCTGCTCGATTACCAGGGCCGAGAAAGACGCTTCGGGGGTGTGGGCTGATGAACAAGAAGAGCCGCAAGGAATCCCTCAAGGAATTCGCCCGCGAAAAGACGCCCCAGAAACTCAAGAACCCCAATGACCTGCAGGTGCGCTTCCGCACCGGCTTTATCTATATCGCCATCACCCTTGTCTGTGTCCTGGTGAACGACATAAGCACCATGGTCTTGCTGGTTGCCACGGCAGGGATCTGCGCGGGGGAGTTCTATTATATGTTACGGAGCGATGCCAAGCTGCCCAACGAGCTGCTCGGCATTGTGGGGGCCATGCTCTACCCTGTCAGTGTTTGGTTGTTTGGGCTGATAGGAGCAATGCTTGTTACCCTTGGGCTGCTCATCAGCCTGTTGGTCTGGTACGTGTTCTGGATGCGCGCCCGTGTGGCGGATGTGGGGGTAAGCCTGTTCGGAGCAGCATACACCGGCCTTCTGATATCGGGTTTCATGGTGATACGGATGTCTGATTCCCTTGAGTTCCCCTGGGACGGCATCGTGATCTTGGCGATATTCCTCAGCGTTTGGGCCAACGATGTCTTTGCCTATCTGGTGGGACGCAAGATAGGCAGGCACAAGCTTGCCCCGCGCACCTCGCCGGCAAAAAGCTGGGAAGGCTTCATCGCGGGCTTGGCCGCCTCGATGTTGGTCTGGGCGGCAATGGTGTTCATCCCTGGCCTGTCCATGAGCCTTCTTCAAGCCCTGGCCTTCGGCCTTGTATGCGGGCTTATGGGCGTGTTGGGCGATCTTGCGGAAAGCCGCATCAAGCGCAATTCGGGCTTCAAGGACTCGGGCACCATCATGCCCGGCCATGGCGGCCTTCTCGATAGGTGCGATTCGCTGTTCCTGGTGGCGGCCACGTCTGCCATCCTGCTAGTGGCGGGAGGCTGCATACCCTATGGCTTCTGACCTTATGGATCCTGCCTCCCCCAAAAAACGCATCGCGGTGCTGGGCTCTACCGGCTCGATCGGCACCCAGACCCTCGATGTGGTGCGCCGCCACGCCGACAGGCTTGAACTGGTGGCATTGGCGGCGGGCACCCGTGTCGAGGTGCTGGCGCACCAAGCCCGCGAGTTCGGTGTGCGCCATGTGGCCACAGGGGCAGATGGCCCAGAGGCCTTATGCAGCCTGGTACAGTTACCGGAAGTCGATGTGGTGGTGAACGCCCTGGTGGGCGCGGCAGGGCTGAAGGCGAGCCATGAGACGCTCAAGGCGGGAAAGGTGCTGGCGCTTGCCAACAAGGAATCCCTGGTGGTCGGTGGCGACCTGCTCATGCCCCTGGCAAGCCACGATACCTTGCTGCCCATCGATTCAGAGCATGGCGCCTTGTACCAATGCCTTCTGGGCGAGGACCGAAACGAGGTGAGCCGCCTTTGGGTGACCGCTTCGGGTGGCCCGTTTCGAGGCAAGGGAATCTCAAAGCTGCGCGATATCAAGCCCGAAGACGCGCTGGCGCATCCCACCTGGAATATGGGCAAGAAGATCAGCGTGGACTCTTCGACGCTCATGAACAAAGGCCTGGAGGTCATCGAGGCGCATCATTTGTTCGCCATGGACTATGACCGCATCAAGGTGGTGGTGCAGCCCCAAAGCGCCATCCATTCCATGGTCGAGTTCAAAGACGGCAGTGTGAAAGCCCATCTGGGCACGACCGATATGCGCATCCCCATCCAATTCGCCCTCTCCTATCCGCAACGGTGGGAAGCGCCGGTGCCCCCCCTTGATTTTAGCACCTTGGGCAGCTTGGGTTTTGAAGCCCCCGACCGCCACACCTTCCGCTGCCTTGCCTTGGCAGAGGAGGCCGGGCGTGCCGGCGGCACGCTGCCCTGTGCCATGAACGCGGCGAACGAGGTTGCGGTGGCAGCCTTTCTTGCTGGTGAGTGTGGCTTCCTCCAGATTGCCTCATGTGTCGAGGCGGTCATGGAAGGCCACGTCAAAGAAAGGGTGGAAAGCATCGAACAGCTTGAGGCAGTGGATGCCCAAGCCCGCATGCATGCCCGTAGGCTCCTAGGCGGCTGAACCCACGTTGCCGCCTTCATCTTGAACGGCAGCATTGACGATGCTTGCATGCCCGTAGGCTCCGAGGCGGCTGAACCGTATCGATATATGAGCGATGCCAACCCCCCCAGGGCGGTCCGCCTCTGTGCGATCCCCTATCCCGGGGAATCCGTCTCGCGATCCTTGTTCTCCCAAGCCCAGGGCTTGTCGGAATTCGTCTGTTCCAGCAGGTCCAATATCTCCTGGCGGGAATGGACGCCGGCCTTCTGGTAGATGCGCTGGCGATGGGTGCTCACCGTGCCGGCGGAGATGTTGAGTGCCTGCTGGATGTGCGAGGTGTCCCTTCCCTTCACCAGATGCATGAGCACCTCGGTCTCGCGCTGCGTCAGTGCGAGCTCTTTGGCAAGCTTCTCGCACCGTGAATGCAGGCTGCCCATTCTCCGCCCGAAGCCCGTGGTGATGTCGACAATGCTGCGTTCAGGCAGTATGAAGGTGTAGGTGACGACAAGCAGGATGATAAGCAGGGAAAGGGTGAGGAAGGGCGATGCGGGGCCTTCACCCACCGATTCCATGAAGGGGAAGGGGGGATACAGGCCTCCCAGGAAAACGCCCACCACCCAGCCGGTGCGCCCCAGGCCGAACACGCGCAGCGAGGGGGTATGGTAGCGGTAGCTGATGTTCGAGAGCGCTATCCAGAAGATGAGCTCGAAACAGCTGTACCCCACATTTATCATGATGGATGCGGCATCGCCGGCAAAGCCTATCGGCCAAACGATGAACAAAACGCTGGCTATCAGGAAGACCAGCACAAAACGATAGATGAAACCCAGGTCAGAACGTTTGAAGATAAAGATTGTCGCGGCAATGAGAACAAGCAGGATAAAGGTCGACCCAAGCTGGGTCATGGCAAAGGTGAACTCCAAAGTAGCAGGATGGTTGGCCGCGAGGGGGGCCACCGCAGCCAAGCCGCTGGCGCCCATGGTGGATGAGCTGGCTGAAGTGAGGCTGGTGACCTGCAAGAATTCTTGCCGCAAACCCATGGTGGCGCTATTCACGAAGCTGATGACCAAGGCTGCCGCCCCGATGCGCAGGGCGCCCAGCTCGCCTTTAGGAATAAGGTGCGTCTTGGGGGCAGGCTGGGCAGGGCTTCGATGCGCCTGCCTGAGCGCCACGCCGGAAAGCAGCGCCATGGCCACACCGCCCATCACATAGAAGAGATTGGAAGAGAAGAACAAGAAGATGGCGTAGATGACGATCGCCACCATGAAGGCCAACGCCGACTGGAGCTGTGCCGCAGCGGGCTCGATGCGGCCATACTGCTCTGCCCAATAGAACAGGAGCAATCCCGACCCGAAGCCGGTCAACAGCCCGCACAGCACAGGGATTGCGGGTGTTCCGGAGAACTCCAAAGCTGCCAGCAGCAAAGAACCCGCTGCCATAAGGATAGGGCTCAAGATGCGGGTCGCTCTGAGCCTCATGAACTGCTGCACCCGCTGCGGCGCCAACACCCCGCTTATCAGGACCGCTATCAAGGCCAGGAGCGAAAGCGGGTACACGATGGGTGCATGGGCGTTGGGAGAGGTGTTGGAGACGAACACGTTCGCGGAAAAGAAGAAGGTCGCTATCCATGCGCGATGGAACGCGAGACCCAAGACCTTCGGGTCGCGTATCGCTGAAAAGCTCGATGTGAAGAAATCTGCAACGTCTTTCATGGAAGCCTCGGTCGGTATAGGTGGTCGATAATGCGGCAACCAGGGGGTCAAAGACACCCGCCCTGCAAGGATACAGTATATCATGCTTCTTGATGACACGCTTTTCAAACAAATCATGTGTTGCGAAAGATGCAGGCGCCCCCGCCCCTTGCTATTCTGTGCGGCAAAGGTGTTTCAGGATACGCGCAGAAAGGGGGAATGAAGACGAGACGAAGACAGGCGCGTGTCTCACCTGTGCACAGCGAGCAACCCCCATGCCCAAATGCCTTGGCACCGTGGCATGCGGGGATCGGACGGCAGCCGATAAAACGACAGCCGAAAGCCGAAAGCCGGTGGCACGGCTGCCCGAAGCAGCCGACAGCCGACTTGCACAGCCTGATAACACGAACGGCCATGGCAAGCTTGCCAAAGGCCAACAAAAGACCTCTCAACAAACGAAGAAAGAGACAAGGAGGCTAACACATGAAATTGTCAGCTATGACACGACGGAGCTTTTTGAAGGCGACCGCTGTGCTCGGCGCGGCAACCGCTCTCACGCAAACGGGCTTGTCCCAGGCCTTGGCCCAGGACGATACCGTCAGCACCGCTGACGATGTCAAAGTCATCCGTACCGCGTGCCGGGGTTGCGGGAAGATGGAATGCGGTGTTCTGGTGACCGTCCAGAACGGGCGCGCGGTGAAGGTCGAGGGAGACCCCAACGCCTTTATGAGCGATGCCAACTGCTGTTCCAAGTCGCAGGCTTCCATACAGGCCTGCTATCATCCCGACCGCCTGATGTACCCGATGAAGCGCACCAACCCCAAGGATGCCATCGACCCTGGTTGGGTACGCATCAGCTGGGATGAGGCATTCACGCTGGCCGCGCAGAACATCACCAGGCTCAAGGAGCAATACGGCGGCGAGACCTTCTATTCGATGGTCGGCACCAGCCGCGTCTGGGCTATGGGCGGCCTTATGGCCTGGCCACAGATCCTGGGCACCCCCAATACCTTGCAGGCCTACCAGATCTGCAAGGGGCCTCGCCACTACGCCACCAGGCTTGCTTCCAACCGGGCGTTCAGCTGGATGGCAACGGTAGACCGTCCGCGCGTGTTCGTGCAGTGGGGCGGCGCGTCCGAGATATCCAATTATGACGACTCATGCCGTACCACGGTGGACTGTGCCGTCAAGGCCGACAAGCACATCGTGGTGGACCCCCGTATGGCAGGCATCGGGCGCCAGGCTGATTACTGGATGCACCTGCGCCCGGGCACCGACGCCGCTGTGGCCATGTGCTGGACCAACGTGATCCTGGAAAACGATCTTATCGACCACCTGTTCGTCAAGCGTTGGACGAACGCCCCCTTCTTGGTCATGCCAGGGAAAGCCACCCTGTCGAGCGTGCAGAGCTATGGGCCTGGACGCACCTGGGACCTCAAGACCAAGCTGCTCAAGGAATCAGACCTCATCGAGGACGGCAGCCCCACCCGCTTCATGGTATGGGACGAGCTGGCCGACAAGCTGACCTACTTCGATTCCGAAAGTGGCCTGTGGGAAAACGAGCCGCCCTTCACGGTGCCGAAGAAGGGCAAAGAAGCCCGTCAGCCCAACCTGATGCCCGGTGTCGCCCAAGGCTTCGTGCCTGACCCGACCCCCTTCAACCCCGAGATAGACCCCGCCCTCTATGGCGAGTTCGAGGTCACCCTGAAAGACGGCAAGGCCGTCAAGGTGCGTCCGGTGCTGGACATCTATGCCGAGATGTGCCGCGATTACACGCCCGAGAAGGCATCGGTCATCACCGGCATTCCTGCCGACCAGCTTGAAGGCGCCGCCAAGGCTTATGCCACCCGCCTCGACCCGGAATCGGGCTATGGCAATGGCGGCATCCAGTACATGCTTGCAGTCGAGCACGCGGCGACCGCTATCCAGAACTGCCGTGCCATCGACGCCATCACCGCCCTTACCGGCAACTATGACACCCCTGCCGGGCAACGCGGGCCTACCATGGCTCCTGTGGACGGCGGTTTCACCCCCTTTGCCTTCATGATCCCCGGCGCCGCCATGCAGGGGCACTTCCCCGACAGCTCCAAGGAGATAGGCGACGACGAGTTCCCCGTGAACCGCTGGTGGGGCGGTTGGGCAGATGCCAACACCCTGTACAAGGCCATGGAAACGGGCAAGCCTTACCCCGTCAAGGGCGGCGTCAACATGGCGGGCGACTTCATGAACATGACCAATGCCGTCGATAACTGGAACGCGCTCAAGAAGATGGACTTCATCCTGGAATGCAACCTCTGGCATGCTCCTTCCTCCGATGTGGCCGACCTTTTGTTGCCGGCCTGGCATTGGCTTGAGGTCAACTGCTCGCGTGTCAGCCAGGGATCATCAGGTGCCTTCGGAGCCAATATCCGTTGCGTCCAGCCGCCGGCAGACACCCTGTGGGACCCGCTGATCATCATGGGCGTCGCCAAGGCCATGGGCATCTTCTATGCCCCCGATCCCCAGAACCCCTGGCCGGGATCGCTTCCCGACAACTGGGAGCCGGGCGAGCAGTTCATCTTGGACAACGCGGTCAGAAGCACGGGCAAGAGCTGGAAGGAATACGCCGAGGAATTCACCAAGAACGGCTGGTGGGATGCCAAGGTCGAAGAGCCGATGCGTTGGGGCACCTATCGCCGCTACGAGACCGGCTACATCATCGGCGGCTCCGCCGGCATGATGGGTGGGCCTCCGATCCCGCCGACCCCCGGTTGGGCGACTCCCACCAAGAAATACGAGCTCTGGTCTACCATCATCGAGTCGCATTATCCCGATGGGCGCTTCGACCTGCCGAATTACAGCGAGCCGCCACATTCGCCCATCAGCGATCCCGAGCTTGCCAAGGAATACCCGCTGATCGTGACCACCGGGCGCCGTATCCCCGTGTACTTCCATTCCGAGCATCGCCAGCTTCCCTGGTGCCGCGAGCTGTGGCCTGCGCCCCGTTGCGAGGTCAACCCCGAAGATGCCGCTGAGCTTGGCATCGAGCAGGGCGATTGGATCTGGATAGAGACCAAATGGGGCAAGGTGCGCCAGGTGGCCGACCTGTACTACGGCATCAAGAAGGGCACCATCTGTTGCGAGCACCAGTGGTGGTTCCCCGAGCTGAACGAGTCCGGACACGGCTTCATGCTTTCTGGCATCAACTGTGTGAACGACCGCGATGCCCAATGCCCCATCTGCGGCGCTTCCAACCTGCGCGCCTATCTGGGCAAGATATACAAGGCTACGCCGGATAACTGCCCCGATGGCAAGGTGGTGCCTTGCGCTGCCGACGGCACGCCCATCATCACCTCTGCCGCAGACCCGCGCCTGAAGGAATGGCTGCCTGTCTATGAGGGAAGGGAGTAACCATGAGCAAATACGCGATAGTCACCGACCTCGACCGCTGTGTCGGATGCCTGGCCTGCTCTGTTGCCTGCAAGACGGTCAACACCGTTCCCATCGGCCAGTTCTGGAACAAGACCCTGCGCATAGGGCCCACCCCGAAGACCGAAGGCGCCCATTGGCCGGATGTCGAGCTGTACTACCTGACCGTGCAATGCCAGCACTGCGAGAAGCCCCAATGTGTCGAGGTCTGCCCCACCGGCGCCTCGTCGAAGATGGCCGATGGCACAGTCCAGATAGACAAGAAGCGCTGCATCGGCTGCCAGTTCTGCGTCATGTCGTGTCCGTACAACGTGCGCTATCTGAACGAAGAAGAGAAGGTGGTCGAGAAATGCACTCTGTGCGAGCAGCTGATCGCCACCGGCGGCACCCCGCAATGTGTCTCGCAATGCGGCGGCCGTGCGCGCTACTTCGGAGACCTCGACGACCCGACCTCCGAGGCAGCGAAGGTGTTGGCCGAGACCGATCCGAGCAAGGTGTATTCCCTGCCCGATGTCGGCAACAAGCCAACCTTTAAATATATCCTACGCGAGATGAAGTGGAGGGGGTAAGTCATGGAACTCCAATGGCCACTTATAATCTTCACCCTTTGTGTCTGCTTGGCAGCGGGCACCTTTGCCGGCCTGGGCATCTTGACCCTGTTGGGCAAAGGACAGAAGCTCCAGATGCCCGCAGTCGTGGCTTCCTTGGCCTATCTGGCCGTAGGCGGCATCGCCTCGTTCTTGCATCTTGAGCATGCCGACCGTATCTTCAATGGCTTCGGGCATATCACCTCGGGCATTACCCAAGAGCTCATCGGCATCGTGGTGCTGTTCGTTATCGCCATCGTGTATCTGGTCCTTTCCCGCAGGGGAGAGATCCCCAAATGGCTGGCTGTGCTTGCGGTCGTCTGCGGGGTAGCCATGGTGCTGGTGACGGCGAACTCGTACATGATGCCTGCCCGTCCGGTATGGTCAACCCTCTTGCTGCATGTGTTCTACCTGTCGCAGGCCATTGCGGGCGGCGGTGCCACCTTGTGGCTGATTGCCGCGCTGACCAAGGCAGACGATGCCTTACAGATCCCTGCGCGCATAACGGCCATCGGCGGCTTGCTGGTTGTCGTGGGCTTGGCGGCTTATGCAGCCTACATCAGCTCGGTCACGCTGCCGGCCTTCGATTACTATTTCGACCCGACCGACCCGACGAAGCATATCGCTTCGACCTCGGGCTTCGGCAGCGAACTGCTTACTGGTTCTCTGGCCTCCTATTTCTGGGGAGCCTTGATAATCGGCGGCGCCATCGCTGCGGTGCTTGGGTTCCTGAAATGGTCCAAGACCGACAACTCGGTTCCGTTCTCGGCCATCTCCCTTGTGTGCGTGGTGGCCGGTGGTGTAGTATTCCGTGCGGCGCTCTACATCCTCGGAGTGAGCGTCTACGCGTTCTACTAGGCGATAACATTATTATGTTGTTGTCTTGATGCACTGCAAGGAAGGGGCTGCCTGGCAGCAATGCATGAGGCAGCCCCTTGCAGCAACACACAGGCCGCAGCCCGCCGGTAGGGCGGGCATCGCTTAAGGCAGCAGCCAGCCGGTAGGGCGGCATCGCTTAAGGCCCCGCTCGACCGGCACGCGGCTGCGGTCTCGCCAAAACCGCCCCTGCCGTGTCTGCTAGAAACCGCGGCATCACGCAAGCCCCGTAGGGGCGGATGCCGGCATCCGCCCGAAAGCTTGGAGGGATTCACAATGGAAGCTCATGAGAACTGCCAGCATACGGCAACAGACGACATGCTTGCCGAGATCAGCGGCGAGGAATGGGTCATCGAGATGGCCGACGGCTCCACATCGGCGCCCGGAGCATCGAAGGCACTGACGCTGGGATCTGCCGACAGCCTGCCGGAGAAGGCAAGCAGGCAGGCGGAAGAGCTGGCAAACCTCACGCCCGCAGAGCGCATCGCGAAGCTCTTCGACGCCATGCCCGGCCAGAAGGCGGTGCTCTTCGGCATCGTCGACTACTGCCGAGAGCCGCGCTCGCCCGAGGCGCTCGACTCCTTCACGGCAGAGCTGCAGAAGACGAACGTCTCGGTCTTCACGCCCGTGCTCCTGCGCCAGCACCTGGAGAGCGCAGGCGCCCTCGCCTACGAGGAGCCCGATGGCGATGCGGCGACAGCGCAAGACGCAGGCGGCGCGGCGGGCGATGCGGCGGGCGGCGCGGCCGCAGGTGAGGCTGCGGATGGCGGCTTTGGGGCGGAAGGCGGCACTGACGCGGCAGCCGGCATCGG
>JAIRPR010000039.1 GCA_031256895.1 Coriobacteriaceae bacterium | reverse complement strand
AAGGGGGCGCTCTGCGCAATCTCGCGCGCACCGACGTTCGAGGTCATGATGATGATGGTGTTGCGGAAATCAACGGTCCGCCCCTGGGAATCGGTCAAGCGGCCTTCCTCAAGTATCTGAAGAAGGATGTTGAAGACGTCGGGGTGTGCCTTCTCTATCTCGTCGAAGAGTATCACCGAATACGGGCGCTGCCGGACCGCTTTGGTGAGCTGGCCGCCCTCATCGAAACCGACATAACCTGGAGGCGATCCGACCAGGCGCGAGACCGAATGCTTCTCCATGTACTCGCTCATGTCGAAGGAAAGCAACGCGTCCTCTGAATTGAAGAGGAACTCTGCCAAGGCCTTCGACAGCTCGGTCTTGCCCACGCCCGACGGGCCCAGGAAGATGAAGGATCCCGCAGGGCGTTTGGGGTCCTTCAGGCCGGAACGCGAACGGCGTATGGCTTTCGAGAGCGCCGTGACCGCTTCCTCCTGCCCGATGATGCGCTCGTGGAGCACGTTTTCCATACGCAAGAGCTTCTCGGTCTCGGCCTCGGTGAGGTTTGAGACGGGCACCCCGGTGGTCATCGAGACCACATCGGCGATGTCTTCCACCGTTACCTGATGGATCTTCTTCTGGGAATCCTCTTCCCATTTCTGCTCGGCTTCGACACGCTTCGCCTTCAGCTCGGTCTCTTGGTCCTTCAGCCTGCCTGCCAGGTCGAAATCCTCATCGGCAATGGCGGCGTCCTTTTCCGCACGCAGGGCACGCAGCTCGTCATCGAGCTCGCGCAGTTCTTGAGGCAGGGTCATATTGCGGATGCGCATCCGGGCGCCCGCCTCGTCAAGCACATCGATGGCCTTGTCGGGCAGGAAGCGGTCTTGGATGTAGCGGTCGGAAAGCGCGACAGCGGCCTGCAAGGCCTCGTCGGTGAAGGCGACATGATGGTGTGCCTCGTAACGGTCGCGCAAGCCCTCCATGATGCGCAGGGTCTGTTCCTCGTTCGGCTCTCCCACCGTGATAGGCTGGAAACGCCGCTCGAGCGCAGAATCCTTTTCAAGGTGCTTGCGGTACTCGTCGATGGTGGTCGCGCCGATGACCTGTATCTCGCCCCGTGAGAGGGGCGGCTTCAAAATGGCGGCCGCGTCAATGGAGCCCTCGGCCGAACCGGCGCCGATCAGGGTATGCATCTCATCGATGAACAGGATGGTGTTGCCGTCGTCCATGACTTCCTTGAGGCATTTCTTCAAGCGCTCCTCGAATTCGCCCCGGTACTTCGATCCAGCGACCAAGGCCGAGACGTCCAAGGTGACCAGGCGCTTGTTACGCAAGATGTCAGGGACCTGGTTCGCCACGATGAGCTGGGCAAGCCCTTCCACGACCGCCGTCTTGCCCACGCCTGGCTCGCCCGTGAGCAAGGGGTTGTTCTTCTGGCGGCGGGAAAGCACCTGCATGACCCGCTCTATCTCGCCCGCACGCCCGATGACGGGGTCGAGCTTGCCTTCGCGTGCCTTCTTCGTCAGGTCGGTGCCGAACTCCTTCAAGAGGGAATCCGGTTGCTGGCCTTGGGCATCGAACGGGCCACGGCCAGCATACACCGCGCTCTGGCCGACCAGGTCGTTCAAGGCAGCGCGGATGTTGTCGCCGGTCACCCCCAGGCGCGAGAGCACTTCCAGGGCGGTTCCTTCGCCTTCGCGGACGATGGCCAAGAGCAGATGCTCGGTCGAGATATAGCTTTGGCCCATCTGCATGGCCTCTCGCAGCGAATGCTCCAAGACCCGCTTCACCCGGGGGGTGAAGCTCAGGTGCCCGGAAACATCGGCATCCTTGTCGATTGCGACCACCTGGCGTATCGCCTTCTTGACCGCATCGTATTTCACGTTCAGACGTTCGATGGCCTGTGCCGCGAAGCCGTCCTGTTCCTTCATGAGGCCGAGAAGGATGTGCTCGGTGCCCACATAGGGCTGATGCAGCGCACGCGCCTCATCCTGGGCTAAGACCAGGACCTTACGTGCCTTGTCGGTGAATTTATCGAATGACATGGCTATTTCGCTTCCTCTCGCATATGGGGGAACAGCAGCACATCGCGGATAGAGGCGGAATCGGTCAGGAGCATGACCAGGCGATCAATCCCTATCCCAACTCCACCCGCCGGTGGCATACCGTATTCCAATGCACGTATGTAATCGTCGTCGTACCCCATCGCCTCAGCATCGCCTGTCTCCTTCGCAGCTGCCTGTGCGGCAAACCGCTGTGCCTGATCGATGGGATCATTCAGTTCACTAAAACCATTCGCATATTCGTGACCGCAAATCAAGAGCTCGAAGCGATCCGTTACGTTATCGTCACCTGGTTTCCTTTTTGCCAAGGGGGAAATCTCAACAGGATGCTCGGTCACAAAGGTCGGCTGGATGATGTTCTCTTCTGCAACCGCCTCGAAAAGCTCGCCTATTATCTTGCCTGGGCCCCAGGCAGCCTCTACCTGCACCCCATGCCGTTTTGCTATGGCGGAAAGCTCGGCACGGGAAAGGTGGAAGCCCACCTCTTCCTCGATGGCTTCGTTGATAAGTCCCAACATGGTCCTGCGAGGCCATTCGCCCGAAAGGTCGATGCGTTTTCCCTGGTAGCTTATCTCCAAGGTCCCGCATACCGCCAGGGCTGCCGCCTGGATGACGCCCTGCGTGAGCTCTGCTATGCCTTCCTGGTCGGAAAATGCCCGATAGGCCTCCATGGTGGTGAACTCAGGGTTGTGGAAGGGGTCCATGCCTTCGTTGCGGAACTGGCGCCCTATCTCATAGACCCGCTCGAAGCCCCCCACCAAGAGGCGCTTCAAGTGCAGCTCGGTGGCGATGCGCAGGTAATAATCCCTGTCCAGGGCGTTATGGTGGGTGATGAAAGGCTTTGCGTTGGCACCACCCAGGATGGCGTGCAGCATGGGGGTCTCGGCCTCGTAGTAACCGGCGTCATCCATGAAGCGGCGCATGGCCGATATCATCTTGAAACGCGCCTCGAAGGTCGAACGCACTTCCGGGTTCATTATCAGATCGACATAACGCTGCCGATAGCGCGTCTCTTTGTCGGCCAAGCCATGGAACTTCTCAGGAAGGGGGCGCAAGGACTTGGAAAGCAGCTCGAAGCGCTCAGTGGCCACCGACAGCTCGCCCCGGCGCGTGCGCATCATGGTGCCCCAAACGCCTATCCAATCGCCCACATCAAGGTCCTTGAGCTCGGCATAAGGGCCTTCCCCCAAGGCATCGACCCGGCAGAAGAGCTGGATCTCGGCATCGGCGTCCCTCACGACCAGGAAGGCAATCTTGCCCTGGTCGCGCTTTGCCATGACGCGCCCAGCTATGCACACCGCGTCTTCGGTGGAGGCGCCGTCCTCGAGAGGACGGTAGCGGTCGATGAGCCCAGCGATACGGTGCGTGCAGTCAAAGCGATGGCCGTAAGGATCCCGACCGGCGGCTATCAGCGCCTCACGCTTGGCCAGACGCACAGCGATGGGGTCGTCGTCGAAGGCTTCGAGGGTGTTTGCGCAATCTTGCATATGTTTCCTTTTCCGCCTCTCGGTCGAGATGGCTCGGTGAAGGGCGTCGTGTCAGTGCTCTATCTTCATGACGGTCATGGTTATCTGTTTGCCTGTGGGGCCTTGGGCGCTGACGACATCGCCTTTCTTCTTGCCGAGAAGGGCGGATCCCACCGGTGACTCGTTCGAGATCTTCCCGGTGGCCGCATCGCTTTCCGCTGCACCCACTATGGTGAATGCCCGTGCTTGCCCCTCCATCTCAACCGTTACCGTGCTGCCGATGCTCACCTTGCTCGACCTCTTCGGCACACTGACAACGGTGGCCTCGCTCAAGATACGGCTTATCTCGGCGATACGGGCCTCCATCATGCCTTGTTCGTTCTTGGCATCGTCATATTCGGAGTTCTCGCTGATATCGCCGAACTCGCGCGCTATCTTTATGCGCTCGCCAATCTCGGGGCGCTTGACCGTTTCCAGATAATGGAGCTCTTCTTCGAGCTTCACCTTCCCCTCTTGCGTGAGGATGAATTCTTTATCTGCCATGCATTCACCTAATCTCAATCACAGAACGCGGGCTTCTGCCCGCATCCGAAACCATAAGGCCTACGAGCCGCCCGCCGCCTGAACCACGGCGCATCCGGGCTGAGGCCTGAGAGCTGTTCCTATCCTGCTGACCTGTCAACTATCCTGCCGACTTGCCAACAAGGATATGAAAGCGCGGCACGTGCCCAAGAACCGCACCTGCCGCGCACAAAGCACCGCCTAATACTATTTCTTGTTCGCCGTTTTCGTCTGGCTGGAAGAGGCTGCCTTCTTGGCTGCCGTCTTCACCGGCGATTCTTCGTCGATGACCTCTTCGTCGATGCCTTCTTCTTCGGCATCCTTATCGGCGCTTCCCATGCCGTCACGCAGGTTCTTGACCGTCTTGCCCAATGCGCTCCCTAATTTGGGAAGGTTCTTAGGGCCGAAGATCAACAAGGCGACTGCCAAGATGATGAGTAGCTCAGGAACACCCATGCCTAAAAATTTCATCTACATTCCTCCAAGCTTTTTAAGATACAACAAACAAAACACTTTCAGACCTAAAATTTCGATTCAGTCAGGCTATCACAAACTCTTCGGCGTTTCCCTCACAGCGGGCGCTTACTGGTTAAAAAACATATCCCTTCTGTGCCGCCGACAAGCCCGTGTGATATTCCTGAAAAGCGATGCCTATGATAGCACTTCTTTCCCTGGCTGGCATCAAGTATTTCAATCGCACCTGCCGAAGTGCCCCGAAGCGGCGGCTGTCTGTATCTTGTTTGATATGGCAGGCTTTGACGGCTTTGACGATGCCGGGGCTTGATGCCAGGGACACACGCTGATGCCCGCTTACGCCTCATGCGTTCATCTGCTCGATTATGCTGGGGTTACGCCTCATGCGTTCATCTGCCTGAGTATGCTGGGGTCTTTGATCTTCTTGTCGTCGGCGAACAACAGCAGCTTGGAAATGACCTCGGCTGTCTTGGGGTCGTCGTCGGCAAAGGGCAGGAAGATGCGCCCCCGTGCCTGCGACGGGACCGGCAGCACTGCCAACATGCCCGTGCCTGCCTTATGCACGATGCCTGAGCCCATATGAACGGAATACTCTCCCAAGGCACCCATGATGTGGGCATGGGCTTTCTGGAAGCTGATGTTGTGGATCCCTAAGGCACTCAGCAGCTCCTTGGCTATGGCTGTGCGCATCTCCACCGTGGAGTGGCTGGCCTCGGGATCGACCCCGCCCACATGGGCAACGCTGACCATCAGGTCGATGTCTCGCATGGTCTCAGAGAACACCACCGGTGGAATCTCGGCGAGGAGCAGCCTCGTGGACCCTCTGCGCTGCGAGAACTCGACCCCTTCCAAGGTGGGTGCCTCGATGTCTGAGGGAGAGAACCAATCTGCCTGGACATACAGGCACACCACAACGTTCTCCTTGTGCCAAACCCTTTGAAGCCCCACCTCGTGTCCTACCGTCCATCCCCGTGACTGCAACAGCGCCAAGGCCTTTTTCGGCGCTACCTGGTGCCCGGCGTAGCGGCGGGTGCTGCCGCCCATGTTCAGCTCGTCTTCCGTGAGGGGGTAGTATTCCCGGAATACCTGTTTGAAAGGCTGCACTATCTTCTCATGGTAGATCCGCCTCTGAAACGCGCTCCATACCCCCCAGGTGATGAGGTCGTAGGGATGTGCGATCGAGAGCCATTCGTCTTTTGCCGGACGGTGGCTGCTACCATCGGCATCAGTCAAAACCAGGGAGCCATCGAACAAGCGAGGGAAGCCCAGTTGCCTGAGGGCTTGCGGGTGAGCAGGGGGAATGCCGGGGCGGCCACCGGGCTGCCCGTTGGGCTGGGCAAGCGGCTGCCCGTCGGGCAGTGCGCTGGGCTGGCCAAGCGGCTGGCCCTTGGGCTGGGCGCTGGGCTGGGCAAGCGGCTGGCCGAGCGGCTGGCCGTTGGGCTGGCCGAGCGGCTGGCCGTTGGGCTGGCCAAGCGGCTGCGCAACCCCAAAGACCAAGGGGGCGACCAAAGGACCCAAGGCCGGGTGGGCCAAGAGGCTGGCGACCTCGGACACACTGAAGCTGCTTCGCGAGACCATGGCCGCCTCGAAGCTCTGCCGGGCACGGCGCCTCTGTTCGCCCAGCTGCTTGACGGCTTCCTTTATCTCGATGACCGATTCATGTTTGGCCAGTTCCTTCGGCAGCGTCTTCAACACGACGCCTTTTTGGCTTACCTTCAGCTGAGGCGTGCCATCACCTTCAAAGGAAAGCCAGACCTCGGCTTCGCCCAAGGCACGCGGCGCCATCAGGTGGCGCAGCGATTCCATCCTCATGCCCTCCAAAGCCCATACCATACGGTCCACATCGTGATAGCCGGTCGTTATGGCAAGGTTTGCCAAGGCAACCTCGCAAGCCCTGGCTTCGCTTGCCCGCCGCTGCTGACCCCATTGGCGGCTTTCCTTCAGAAAAAGGCATATGAACTCATAACGCTCCAACGCGTCCTGCTGCCTTCCTTCATCAAGGGGTATCAGGGCATAGGCACCAAGCTTGTCCTGGTTGCGCTTCTCGACGACCTCGGCTTTCACCGCATCTGCCTGCAAGCGCCCCAAGACGGCATCGACATACAGCTGAATCCGCCTGTGCCTGCTGGACGAACCGGCTATGAGCTTCGCGTTTCGGTAAAGCTGGCCGAAACGCTTCTCGCCCAAAGCCTGGTATGCCTCGAAGAACCATTCCTTGTCGAAGGCGCCTTCGGAAAGGTCGCTCAAGGGGATGGGCGAATACCTTGCCACTTCGGACTCTTTCCCTTCCGCATTCGGTTCACACACATGGGCGCGGAAGAACCACACCCCGCTTCTCAGGCCTTCTATCCCCAACGCCTCTTCCAGGGCGCCTGCCCACTGCGGTGCGAAGAGCGCTGCCTCTATGGCACGTCCCTCGCTTACCTGTGCCTCTTCCAAGGCAGCCTTGAGTGTTGAAGGGGGCTCGCCTGCAACCGGGCGACAGCACAAGAGCAAGCGGCACAGGCTGTCGTTCTTGGTTTCCTGCCTCCTTGCGTCGAGCACATGGTTATGGGGATCGCAGGTCAGACCAGCTTCCCCCAAGGCTGTCAGAATGCCGGTAAAATGCCGTACACCGCCCTCAAAGCCACGTATCCGGGAAGCAAGCGGGGATGTGGCGCAGGGCAGCTCTCCCCTGGTCTCTTCGATGGATACGATACGATCGATGGCCCGGGCGGTCACAGCTTTTGCCCGTGGGTATTTCTCGAAGAGCCTGCCGCCCTGGATGTCAGAGCTGACAGCAGGCATGCGGTCTTTCGCACGTTCCTCGGCAAGCAGCAAGAAGTAGAGCGCGTCATCGGGGACAAGGCCAAGGCCATGTGCGCGGAACACGTCCTCGGTGCCCAACTCGTAGAGACGGTGCATCCCGAGCACCGCAGACTCGTACCACATCTCATTGAAATAGGCGGCGAAATGATCGTCGTTCTCTTGGCATTGATAGGCGGCCTTGCGCCAGTAATTGATGTAGGATGCCATCAAGACCGACCGGGAACGTGCATACGGCGAGGCCAAACGGTAGGTCTTGATATAGCTTTCATCTGTTGCCCGCTCGCATGCCTCGCCCCAACGCCCTTCGGGCACCATGCGCAGCAGGTTGACGCAGGCTTGCAGCGCGAATTCGAACAAGCCCTGCGTATCGGTGAGCACAATGGCTTCCAACAGCCTGTTTATCGGATTGCTGCCGACAAGTCCCTTCGATTTGAGGAAGCCTTCCAGACCCTTCGTGCGGGCATCATCGACTCCTTCGAAAGGGAAGCCCTCGAACAGTTGCAGAAGCCATTCCTGATGCCTCCACCCGCCCCCGCCGGATTGGCGCCCCAAGCTGTTGAAGCTCAGGACGGACAGGAGCAAGGCCTTGTCCTTGGCGTAATCGCCACAGGCTGCCAGCCACTCTTCCTTGAAGGGATAATCGGAGAAGCTCTTCGAGTATGACGGATAACGTAAAAGCCCGTTTCCCCCATCTTCTTCCAAGAGGACCATGCGCCGGGTGCCATCGGGAAACGTACGCTCGTATTCACGATTGCGGTTGCGCACCCAGGCTTCGGCCAAGCGCCCATACAGGTCGTAAATGAGGTCGAGGTCAGGCACAAGCAACGCTTTCAGGTCTTCACCGCTTTTAAGGGGGAAGGCAGGGCGCCGGCTTGCCCATGGCCCGCTCTTGAAGGTGGCGCTTTCGGGGTCGAAGAGGCCGAAGCCGTTCTCGGGAAGGCAGGCCTGGCTTGCGGGCAAGCCCCGATCGAAGGGGGTCCCCAGGCTTCCTGGGTTGCCGGGAGCTTCCTGGCTGCCGGGGTTGCCCGGGGCTTGCTGGCTTCCTGGGGCTTGCTGGCTTCCGGGGTTGCCCGGGGCTTGCTGGCTTCCGGGGTTGCCTGGGGCTTGCTGGCTTCCGGGGTTGCCCGGGGCTTCCTGGCTGCCGGGGTTGCCTGGGGCTTGCTGGCTTCCGGGGTTGCCCGGGGCTTGCTGGCTGCCTAAGACGAGCGGGATCACGCGCACTTGCTCCCCGGATACCCCCCCTTCATCCTGTGGCACGATCGCACGCACCAGGATGGCCACATCGGGGGGCAGGTCTGGGCGTGCCGCAACTGCAGCCACCCTTTCGCGATAGGCCTCCAGAATGGCGGGATCCTTCTTGCCGAAGATGGCCAAGAGCTCTATACCGGCCGCTAACTGGCCTTTGTTCTGCGATTCGACCAGGGTGTCCAGCGTTTCGCCCAGGTTGGCAGCCTCTTGCCCCTCTAAAAGGCCGATGATGCCTTTGCGCACGTCATCGTGCTTTGTCTTCAGTGCGTCGGCCAGGTACCGCGCATCTTCCTTGTCAAGGGGGCGGCAGCCCATGCGTTCCACTATGCGCTCGCGGATGGATCGGCTCTTGTCGAAAAGCCCCTCCCGCAGCATTGCCATCTGCTCGGGCTTCCTCATGTCCAGAAGCAGCATATAGAAAGACATCCGCTGGTCGACATCGAGCTGGGGCAAAAGTGCAGCCACGCGCCGCACCAAAGCCTCGTCTTGGTCGTATGCTGCAAGTGCCATCAGGCAGTCAGCAGGCGCCGCATTGTTGAGGACCGGGGATGCCCCGGGGAAGGGGCTTCCCGTGAACCGTTGTTCCTTCTTCCCGATGAACTCGACCACGGCGGCCAGACTGTCGAACAGGCTTACGCGATCGTTTGGGCTTTCTGGATACATCCTATCGACCAGGGGTATCGTTTCCTCTTTTATCCGGTCCTTGTTCCTTGTGTAGCGGTTGAAGCGGATCTCGTGGTTGTGGTAGAGGTTAGAACATGCCCAGGCCAGTTCCTCGGGATCGCGCAGGCCCAGGTGGGCAGCCGCCACCCTGTGTCGCGTCCACGCATTGTTCGCGCTGGTCGTGAAATACCATCCGACCAGCCTCTTGTGACGCTCGGGACAGTCGAGGAGCCTTTGGGCGTTCGTGGAGGCCTCGTGGATATCACGCGAGCCCAAAGCCCACAGGGCAAGGTACACCTCGGTGCTGTCAGCGGATGCAAGCCCTGCGGCAATCATGCCTCTCTCGGAAAGGAACTTCTCAGCCAGGGCCATGCATTTCTCCACCACCTGCTGCTTCTGGTTGCTGAAGCCGAGCCCTGTCCAGCAATCGAAGGCCCTTATGGCCGAAGAGAAGCGGCAAAGGCCGTTTTCCCTTATCAGACGGATGAAGTAGAGGTGGCTTTCCACCTGTGCGCAATCGCAGGTCTCCAGGATTGCCTGGCGCAGCCCCTCTTGGCCTTTGGCAGCCAAAAGCAGCCTTCCCAGAAGCTCCAAAGCCCAAGGCTCACCGCTCTTCACGACACCTTCGATGATGGCACGGTTCAGGGGAACCGAGGCGCCTACCCCTCCGATTGCCTGTTCAACCAGGGTCATGGCATCTTTGTCGTGATGGCGCAAGGCCATGGCCAAACGGCGTTCCAAATGAAGGAAGGGCAGGTCATGCATCAAAAGCTCATCAAGGCTCAAACCATATTCGTTGAAGCTTCGGGCATGGGTGATAAGCTCGAAGAACTGGCTGGCATAATCGCCCGCCCGCAGTGAGCGGTAAGAGGGGCGATAGAGAGAAAAGGAATAGGGGCATTCCATGACAAGGGCGAATTCCTCCTGTATACGCAATGCCTCCTGTTTGCCGAAGAAGGCTTCCAGGGTATCGGTGAGCTGCGGGGCGAAAAGCTCCTCGGGGGAAGCACAGCCTTCAGCCGAATGCCCGCATAGCGCCTCATAGGCGCCTTCTTGTGCTGTCCGGTTCTTTGAAAGGGAGAAAAGGAAGTCCTTGCCCCGCCCTGGCTCAAGCCTTTCCCAAGCTTCCTGGTAGTGCCTTACCCGTTCAGAGTCCCTTTCCGGTTTTTGACTGCTTGCCATCATTGCCATTGGTGTGCCTTCCTGTTTTCTTGGGCCTTCTTCCTGCGGATGTCCCCTACCAGAGCCTTCCGGTCAGGAAGAAAAGACGAATGAAGGTGAGCGTGTCTCCTTCGTTTATCCAAAGGGGCGCGTCAAGATCGCACGCCTCATGCCGACCGATCATCACCCGGAAAAGCCCGTCCTCGAAGCCTTCCAGGGCGGTCTTGAGGGCTTTTTGAGGGTCGGCCTTCTTTTCCGAGTACAGGCGCCCGAAGCCCACCTTTCCCCCCGTGGCTTGGTCGGCTGTCTCGGCCTCGGTCAGGAAGGGCACCAGCATGTGATCCACACCCCGGCTGTTGTAGCGTTCCACCTCTTGAAACACCACAGCCTCTATGAGCTGTCGCAGGGATGAGATGTCTTCTGGCAAGGTGTAGGGCGCCCGCGCAAGCGCAGGCTTGCGTCTTCCGGCTGATTTCAAGCATACGAACACATCCATGCACAACCTTACCTTCCTGGAACGGACGGATGTCTACACGCAACACCATTGCTATACCATTGGACTCATTATAACCCAAAACGCAGGACATATAACCCAAACCTCAGGATAGCGGTGAGGCTGCAAGCACGCACCCCGGGGAATTTAATGGGCTGCTTGAAAATGCCCTCACCCCAAGACTCCGCCGCCCTTTGTCGTTGTTCCTTTGTGCAGACACAGTGGCTTGGCTTTTGCGAGTCCAAGATTCAGTCCGCACCCCCGGCTTTTGCGAGTCCAAGATTCAGTCCGCACCCCCTTGGTAGAATTGGGGGAAATTGGTAGAATTGTAAGCAACGAGGTTCTTCGGTAGTTATCGACTGAAGGTGATAGCTACCGATAACTGTCGAAACCTCACCAAATACGGCGGTTTTCAGTCAGAGATGGGATCGCCATCCCCATGCAGCAGGTAATAGTGCTAACATAGAGCGAATGCAGGATAAATTTGGTCAGTTTTAAGGAGTGTTAAGTGTGGCTAGCAAGGCAATTCGTTATTTCTCCTCAAAGAAGTTTCGTAATGACATGAAGAAAGTCGGATCCGACTCTGTGCCTTTTGGCAACTCTACACCAGTGGAAATAATCCTCCAACGTATTGAAGAGGCACGGGCTTCACAGGATGAACATGAGCGGCCGTCTTCAAAACAGCAACATGCTGAGTGCTGAGGCTTATTTGGTATGCCAACAAGGCCTCAGCTCAACAAAGATTTAATTGCGGTTATTGGCCCGAATGGCTCAGGAAAATCTTCGGTAATCTATACGTCAAACATCGACCGTGCTTTTACTTTCATTAACCCCGATGATGTTGCATCGCGCAGCTATGCCAACATTGAAGATCAGGAAAAACGAGACCTGCTTGCTTGGAGCAAGTGCAACGAACTAAGGGATGAGCTTCTTGATGCAGGCATCTCATTTGGCATTGAGACTGTGGGGTCTCATCCAAGCAAGGTTGAGTTTCTCCATAGGGCGAAAGAACTTGGCTATGTCATATCGTTATTGTTTGTCGCGACAGAGGATCCTGGGATCAATATTCGCAGAATAGCCGATCGCGTACTGAAAGGCGGACACACTGTCCCTGATGAAAAGGTTCGCTTGCGCTATTATCGCACCTTGGAATTGCTGCCCAGATACTGCCGCAAGACAGGAATGGCACATCATCGAAGGTCTGGCTATGGTTAAAATCGGCCAGCTGG
>JAIRPR010000037.1 GCA_031256895.1 Coriobacteriaceae bacterium | reverse complement strand
TTCAGTTCGTCTAACGAAAAGCCCAAGTCCCTCTCATCGCGGAGGCCCGTCATTTCTCGTTTGGACAGGGAGAAGAGCGCCAGGACACCGATGCGCCCGGCACGCGACTCTTGAACGTTCTTGATCATCTGGAACCGCTGAGAGCCGGTAAGCCAGAACAAGCCGGATTCTTGGCTCTCGTCACAAAGCATCTTGATCCGGGGGAACAACTCCGGAGCATAATGGATCTCATCAATGATGATGGGCGGTTTATACATTTGGAAAAATAATGCAGGATCGCGTTTGGCAAGGTCACGTACTCCGGTGTCATCCAAGGTCACATAGGTACGGTTTTGACCTTCAGCTAAATGGCGCAACATCGTGGTTTTGCCCACTTGACGCGCTCCGGTGACCAATACCGCCTTAAAGAAGTCATTTGCCTTTTGGAATTTACGCTCCAAATCTCGTTTCAGATAGTTCATAACCTGAGTACCTTTTCATTTTAAGATAATATTCGATTCATCGTATTATATCTTAATTTTCAGCTGAATAAACCGAATCTCGTGCATGCAGGTAAGAAGGAGGCACTGTCTCGGTCATTCTCCTTCGCGCTCTCGGTTATAGTCAGTTGCTTCCCAATGGCCTGTCTTTCGGGATCCAATACGTTTGATTGCTACGTTGCCTTTCAGTCTGGCAAGCGAACGTTCCACCGTTGCGGTGGACTTACCTACCAAAGCAGCAATCTCTCCTGCCGTAAGGCTTCCATTCTTCTTGATGGCACCCAGCACGGCAAGGTCTGTGCTATTCAAGCCTGGATTTATTCCCTCATTTATTCCCTCATTTATTCCCTCATTTATTCCCTCATTTAATGCCATGCCTCTGGTATCGCCTCTTCTCGGCTCGCTGCCTTCGTTCTCTGTGAAAATGTGGAGGTGGCGGTTCTTCAGCTCATGCGTCGCGCCTAAGAGATAGTTATCAAAGAACCTGTCGAGGTATATGTGAGTCGCCCTGACGCCCCGATGAAGGTCGGTGTAGTTCGCCCGGACAAGCGGGTTTCTGAAATACCAGGAATTGCTGGTGAATGGCTCGTTGTTCAGCTCGAAACCGAAGGTTCGCAGGTACTTAATCGCAAAAATTGCAGTTGCCCTGGTATTTCCCTCTCCAAATGGGTGTATCTGCCATATGTCAGAGATGAAGCGGGAAATATGCCTGGCTGTCGCTTCCTTGCTCAGTGTCGAGTAGTCAAAAGCACGCTCTTGATTGAAGTCATATTCCAATGCTGACTTGATGTCATCAAGTCCAGTATAATACACACTTGCTCCGTCAAGCACCCATTCGGACTTGCTGATGTTATAATCCCTGATATGTCCAGCGAATTCATAGACTCCCGCAAAGAGTCGCCTATGGATGCCGATATACGCTTCGGGTGTGAAAGAGAAGCTCCTCTCCGAAAGGACTTCAGCGATGTTTGCGGCAACCTTGTCCGCCTCAATCGTCCCATTATCGGCACTGCGTCCCTCTTGCGTTTGGTAATAGGCATAGACACGTTCCCTGACTTCGGGGAGTGAAAGCTTGCCTTCGATGTTCGACCGGGCATTTTCCAGGAGATGGTTGGAAGGTTTTAACCCATCGACATCCTGGAGGCCGATGGCCGTCTGCCATATCTTCGCCAGTTCACTTTGTCCTGGTTCGCCTTGTCTGATATAGTAGCCGAACTCGCCCACCTGTCAGCTCCTTTTCTGAAGTCCCCCAAAAGGGAACCCTTTCACTTCATGCAGCACACACATGCGGGCAATGACGCAGCCATCCCTGGATTTCAGGTCAGTGATTGCCTTTTTCCGCCCGTCAACCATTTTTCTTTTCCCCCTTGTGGCGCATCATTGTGTCTGTCTTTGTCGCTTTTGCCGCTTTTGCTGCTTTTGCCGCCTTGGTCCTGCCATCCATCGGTTTGAGGGCCATTGCTGGTATTGCCCAGACAAATCCGAATTTAATGGCACCTTCCACCTGTCCTTTTTCGCAAAGAAGTTGGACTTGTCTCACGGTGACCCCCCAATTCTCAGCGGCTTCCTTTACCGTAATCCATTCCATGATATGTGTCCTTCGATAGGAAAATCGTTCTTGTTTTGTCTGGGACATGCTCGGAATATTATATTGCGCAAGTACGATATTTGCAATGCAGATATCAAGAATGCGAATGCACCCCCCTGGACTCGTGGTTACTGTTCTCGGGTCAGCCAATGGCAATACCGTACCCTGAATGCTCTTAATCGATCAGGGTAGAGCAATCTGGGACGCAGGTTTCGTCGAAACCGACCCGTAAACTGCAACCTAGGCAGGCCTTCGTTGAAGCCCAAGGTGGTCTTTCTGCTTTCAACTGAGTTGACGAAGGGTTGACGGAGGGGCGGTTAATCAACAATCCTGTAACATCTAGGGCGCAGTATGCTTTCTTGCCTTATCCTCATTCCGTTAATAGTTTAGTTTCTAAACTATTAAGTGCTCCACCACGGCTCAAACGCAGTTCCCTTGTTGCTCTACCTCTGCTCTACCTCTGCTCTACCTCTGCTCTATCAATGCTCCACCAATGCTCTCCCGCTGCCCGCTGCAAGGGGGTGCCCGCACGACACCCGCCTGATGCCCGGCAGATGCCCGCCGCAAGAGGGTGCTCTCCCGCTGCCCGCCGCAAGAGGGTGCCCGGCCGATGCCCGGCCGGTGCCCGAAAGACCCTTGCACGAAGCCCTTTCAAGCCCTACGGCTTCAGAGGGGGCAAGCCCGCCGACCCATGAAAGAGGCTTCCATGCTCCAACTGTTCAATGTGCGCAAATCATACAAGACAGCGGGATTTTCCCAAACCGCCCTGAACAGCATCTCGGTGGCTTTCCGCGACAATGAGTTCGTTGCCATCCTGGGGCCTTCCGGATCGGGCAAGACCACCCTTCTCAACATCGTCGGCGGCTTGGACCATTATGATTCCGGCGACCTGGTGATAGACGGCATCTCGACCAAGCAGTACAAGGACCGGGATTGGGACACCTACCGCAACAACCGTATCGGCTTCGTGTTCCAAAGCTACAACCTGATACCTCACCAAACGGTGCTGGCCAACGTGGAGCTTGCCTTGACCCTTTCAGGCGTCTCGCGCAGCGAACGGAAGAAGCGGGCACGCGAGGCACTGATCCAGGTAGGCCTTGCCGACCACATCAACAAAAGGCCGAACCAGCTCTCCGGCGGCCAGATGCAACGGGTGGCGGTCGCCCGTGCCCTCATCAACGACCCGGAGATTCTGTTGGCCGATGAACCGACCGGCGCACTCGATTCAGCCACCAGCGTGCAGATAATGGAGCTTTTGACCGAGATTGCCAAAGACCGCCTGGTCATCATGGTCACCCATAACCCCGAACTGGCACAGTCCTACGCGAACCGTACCGTCAACCTACGCGACGGCAACATCGTCGATGACAGCAACCCTTTCACCCCTGCCGCCGAAGATGACAAGCTCAGCGAGAAGTCCATCCGTCGCACTGCCATGTCGTTCCTCACTGCCATCGCCCTTTCGTTCAACAACCTCATGACCAAGAAGGGCCGCACCATCATGACCGCCTTTGCCGGATCCATCGGCATCATCGGCATTGCGGCCATTCTGGCGCTTGCCAACGGCGTCAACAACTATATCAAGAGCGTCGAGGAAGACACCCTGACCGTATACCCCCTTTCCATCGAAAGCACCGGCATCGACATGACCGCCATGATGGCTTCCATGATGTCTTCCGCCCAAGGCTCTGCGACGCCCGCCGAACAGGAAGGCGGGCAAGGCAGCGCTTCACGGGAAGAAGGCGAAGGAACACATACGGGCACCATTGGCGAAACGAAGACGCTTTCCGATATGTTCTCCCACATCGGGAGCAACGATCTTGCCTCCCTCAAAAGCTTCCTCGATAGCGATCAGAGTGGCATAGACCCTTACGTGAACATGGTGTCGTATTCCTACGGCATCCGCCCGCTCATCTTCAATCCGGACACCTCTGACGGCGTGCGGCAGATAAACCCCAACACCGCCTTCACGCCCTTGTCCCAAGGTTCGCTCACCGGCACGGCAGGCAACTATGCTTCCATGATGACCAGCGGATCCAACACGAACATCTTCCATGAGATGCTGAACAACCCTCCTTTGTTGGAAGTACAGTACGATGTGGTCGCGGGGGCTTGGCCCAGTTCCTATGACGAATGTGTCCTGGTGCTCAACTTCGAGAACAGGATAAACGACTTCACCTTGTATGCCATGGGCTTGCGCGACCCTGCCGAGCTCGACCGCATGGTCAGCGAAGTGGCCGATAACGTGGAGGTCAGTGTTCCTTTGGATGAGCTGGAATTCACCTATGATGAGATCTTGGCTGTCAAGTTCAAGCTGGTCAACGCAGCCGATTACTATGTCAAGGACGAACAGTACCAGGTGTGGAAGAACAAGTCCGACGATACCGCCTTCATGAAGAAGCTGGTTGCGCAAGGCACCGACCTGCGCATCGTGGGCATCATCGCGCCGAAGCCCGATGCGCAGACGACCGCCCTTTCCCCGGGCATCTGCTATACCTCAAGCCTTCAGACCTACCTCATCGAACAAGCCGCCCAAGCGCCCGTCGTCAAAGAACAACTGGCCAATCCCGAGCTTGACGTGATCACCGGGCGCACCTTCGCAGACGAACGCGAGAACCCCGACCGACCCACGCTGGATTTCAGCTCCATGGTGAGCATCGATGGAGAAGCCATCTCTGGCGCGTTCTCCTTCGACCCTTCCGCTCTGCAGGTGGATGCCTCGGGTTTCTCGAATTTGAGCTTCAACCCGGGCAGCGTGCCGGCACTCCCCCCCTTCGACATCAGCTCCCTGCTGACGGGGCTTTCGGTCGACATCCCCCAAGACCAAGTGAACGCCCTGGTGAACGACCTTCTGACTGGATTCATTGCATCCTATGCGCCCTCAGACCCCACCAACCCCTTCGATCCCGCCGAAATCTCCGCTGCTTTGGAATCCTATCTTTCGTCGCCCGCCACGCAGGCGCTCGTCATGGCGGGGCTTGGCGGCATGGTCGATGCAAGCGGCATCAACAGCCAGATTCAGAATGCCTTGCAAGGCTATATGCAAACAGCCATGCAGAGCTACCTGGGCGCCTTCGCGTCCAGCATGCAACGGCAGCTCTCTTCGGCCATGGCCACCACTATGAGCCAGCTGAGCGCCAACATGGCGGGCGCCATGAGCATCGATGAGGAGGCCTTCAAGGACGCCTTCAAGATGAATGTGGATGAAAAAGAGCTTCTTGAGCTCATGACCAGCCTTATGACCGTCGAAGAGACCAGCTACGAGTCAAACCTGAAGAAGCTTGGCTACGCCGACTTCGCCAAGCCTTCGACCATCCGCCTTTACCCCAAGGACTTCCAAGGCAAAGGCGAGATCATCGGGATACTCGATTCTTACAACGACCGCATGAAGGCCGAAGGCCAAGATGAGAAGGTCATCGTGTACACCGACATCGTGGGCACGCTGATGTCCTCGGTGACCGACATCGTGAACATGGTAAGCTATGTGCTGGTCGCCTTCGTGGCCATATCCCTGGTGGTCTCGTCCATCATGATAGGCATCATCACCTATATCTCGGTTCTTGAGCGCCGCAAAGAGATAGGCATCCTGCGTTCTATCGGCGCCAGCAAGAAGGACATCAGCCATGTCTTCAACGCAGAGACCCTTATCGTGGGCTTTGTCGCAGGTGCCTTGGGCATAGGAATCACTGCCTTGGCCTGCATACCTGCAAACATCATCGTCTACGAGGGCTTCGGGGTGGCCAATGTAGCCCAGCTCCCTTGGGAAGCCGCAGCCGTCCTGGTCCTGATCAGCATGTTCCTATCCTTCGTTTCCGGCCTCATCCCTTCGTCTGCCGCCTCGCGCAAGGATCCCGTGGAGGCTTTGCGCAGCGAATAGGCACAAGGCACACACAGCCCAGCGCCACCAAGGCAACCAGTGCGGCAACAGCCGTTCTTGCGCCTGCCGCCCCATCTCCGACAGAGGGGATCTTTGAGGGAGGCCTCGGGTCAAAGCCATAGGTAGTGGTCGTGGAGGTGTTGGTGACCCGTGCCAAAGACCAGGTGCCGTTTGCTTCGTCCCACTGTGGCTGGAGAATCCCAATGGAAAAATCGCCCTGGGAACCTTTTCCCTCGGTTCCCCATGAGGTGAAGGCTGTGCCATCAAACCCTCCCTCGAGCACGGTGTATTGGACGAGCGGCAATGCGTCGCCGACCGGCCTCAAAGCATACCGGAGAAGGCCTTCGAAAGAACCCCTCCAAGCGTTCGATGCATCCAGGCGCAACGGCGGCGCGTCGTGAGGCGCCGGCACCGGGATGAAGCCGCCATCGTAATGGAGAAGCCCTATCCACACCTCTTCCGCCAGGGGGGCGGGTTCCCAGGTTTTCTGCACCTCGACCGAGGTCAATAACACCTCGAAGCGCCCATTGTTGCCCAAGAACTGTTGGGCGCCATGTGCAAGGGTCACCGGAGCAGCATTGACCGCATAGGTGAAGGTCCCTGTGGGGTTTGCCCGTTTGTCGAGGGTCGTCTGTGCAGGACGGGGGGTGCCATAGGCGATGTAGGGCTGGGCATCCGTGCCTGAAAGGGGCGTGGTGCTCTGGTCGATGGCCACATACGTCGTGGCGATATAGCCGGTCGCCACGGCATTCCGATCGAAATAAGTGGTCGCGGTGTAGTAATCGATGCCAGGCGTGTAGGTGGTGGCCAACGTGTAGCCCATACCTCCGGCATCCAAGGTGTAGAGGTAGGTCTTCCCCTGCGTGGAATCATCGCCCACATAATAGTAAGAGGGGTTGCTTGCGTTCGGCTGGAAGACCGCGCGGGAATTGTCCTGGGTGACAAAGCGGTTCCACTGGTCGGTGTAGAGGTAGTAGCCGTCGCCTTTCGCATTCGGGTAAGTCTTCG
>JAIRPR010000023.1 GCA_031256895.1 Coriobacteriaceae bacterium | reverse complement strand
GCTAGGACCGTCGTCCTCACAGGTGCGTTCCTTTCCGTCTTTCTATTCAGTATACCATATCGGTATGACGAAATTGAGGTGCTTGCGCCACCCGTTTGAGAACAGGCAGCAACGGCTGCACGACATACCGCATCCTCTGCGCCTGGCTTGGTGGGCTCAGTCTGTCGGCAGGCTGTTCAGATAGAGCTCGTCCGGACAGATGTCGATGCCTCCAGGCCATTCGACAGAGACCTGCCCTACCCTCTGCGTTTCCCCAGTCTTTCGGAGCCGAGCAATCGGCCAATTCGAGAGCCTCGTCTCCCCGGGAAGCGTTTATTCCTCCGAATCGAGACTATCCTTCGGTTACAATACCACTATGACGAAGAACACGAAGGAACATATCGGCGGGGCTAGAAGCCCTGTCGCTGGAGCAGGGGAGCCGCTCAGGGTGGTTGAGCTGTTTGCGGGCGTTGGTGGTTTTCGACTGGCCTTAGAAGGCAATCCCACAGATGCGGATCACGGAACCCACGGCTTCAAGGTCGTTTGGGCAAACCAGTGGGAGCCGCCCGGCACCGATGGCAAGCAGTTCGCATTCCGGTGTTACGTGAAGAGGTTCGACCCAGAGGGCAAGCATCCCGACAAGCATTCCAACAAAGACATTTCTGTTGTACTGGACCACGCGGAAAATGGCGGCCTTACCATTCCCGATCATGACCTGCTCGTCGGAGGCTTCCCTTGCCAGGACTACTCGGTTGCCAAGCCTCTTTCGCAGGCTGACGGCATAGAAGGAAAGAAGGGCGTTCTCTGGTGGGAGATATATCGTCTGCTGAATCTGAAGAATCCAAGGTACATCCTTCTGGAAAACGTTGACAGGATGCTCAAATCACCCGCAGTTCAGCGTGGGCGCGATTTCGCCATCATGCTCTCCTGCCTTGCACGCCTTGGTTATTCGGTCGAATGGCGGGTCATCAATGCGGCCGATTACGGCTTCCCGCAACGCCGCCGCCGCGTATACCTTTACGGCGAGAAGGACGCTTGCACCTGGGACTTGGACAAACGTTTACTGGTTGAAGGCGTCATCGCTGAGGCTTTCCCGGTCGAGCACGACGCGCTACCATCACGGTTCAGCATCGACAAAGACCCCTATAAGGTAAGCGAGTCATTCGGCAAAGATGGGAAGGCCTCGCCGTTCCTTGGTGCTGGTGTGATGCAGCAGGGCGAAGTGGTCACCGCGCAAACCTTGCCCCTCAGCACAGGGCAGCCTCGAACTCTGGGCAGCGTTCTTGTGAGTGAGGACAAGATCCCCCAGGACTTCTACATCAGCGAGGACGCCTTGCCTGCATGGCAATACCTCAAGGGTACCAAGAAGATACCCCGTGTGAACAAGAAGACCGGGCACGAATACCTTTATAGTGAAGGCGGCATGGCCTGTCCAGACCATCTCGACCTCCCCTCCAGGACGATACTCACGGGAGAGGGCGGCAAGGCAGCTTCCCGCTTCAAGCACCTCATCAGAACCACAGATGGGCGATACCGCAGATTGGTACCAGAGGAACTGGAACAACTGCAGGGCTTCCCCATCGGATGGACCGACACCGGAATGTCCGCCGTCAAACGTGCCTTCTGCATGGGCAATGCCTTGGTCGTCGGCATCCCTGAACGCATAGGGCAGGTCATCAGGAACCGCCACAGGTGATACTGCAAAGGCCATGTGTGGTGCGCTTGGATTACGGGTAATTCCGACGTATTGCCCGAACCTGCAACCAAGAGCCTCTGGTCGTCAGATGCCGCGGACCGCTTCAGTGCCTTTAGGAGCCCTTAAGCAACGGGCAATAAGATAAAGCACCCTTGCCACGTTGATTCTGCCAGAAAGCCTTAAACCCAAACGATTGCCTTGCGCCCCTATTCCGGGGCAAGTCCAAAATGACGATTGGCCTCTGTGCGCTTCGTCTTATTGGCTGAGGTGTGAAAAGTTGCCCTTGAAGGGTGTTTTTCATGCGGGAAGGAATTTCTTGCGCACATTCAAGGATTCTATGGTAAGATGTACGAACAAGTGTATGACATATTCTTGGATGTTTTCAAACAGAGAGAGCCGCCCGCCCTTTGTATTGCAGATGAAAGGTTACCGTTGAAGCCCCAGCCAATCATCCTGGCTTTACGCAGGAGACTAAACCTTTACCGTACGCTCGACCGAGGGAACGGGTCCGTATGGGGCGATGTCGGTTGTTGGCGCATAGCTTTATAGGGAGGTCTGACCAGCTAAGATGAAAGGAAGCCGTGACAATTGAACGTGTCATATTGGGAATAGACCCCGGGCTTGCCCATACCGGGTGGGGGCTTGTTGCCCAAAGGGGCGGCAGTCTTCGGTGCCTTGCCTATGGCTGTGTTTCGACGACGAAAGAACACGATCTGGCTTCGCGGCTCAAGAAGATCCACAATCAGATTGCTGCGGTCATCGCAAGGTATCAGCCCACCTGCGTCGGTATCGAAACAGTATGGTTCGGAGTGAACACCCAAAGCGCGTTTGCCACTGGCCAGGCCAGGGGCGCTGCTTTGGTTGCCTGTGCCCAACATGAACTCAAGGTGAGCGAGTTTTCGCCCCGGCAGATAAAGTTGGCGGTCGTAGGTACGGGAACAGCAGAAAAAGACCAGGTACAATACATGGTACGCCATCTTCTGAATCTTGAGTCCAGCCCTTATCCCGATCACGCAGCCGATGCCCTGGCAGCAGCAATCTGCTACACGACGCATGAAAGCCCGATAGCGGAAAGGCCCATGAAAGATGAATGAGCAAACGTCCATGTCGATTGATGCCGCCACAGGGCGACGGAATAGGGTCAAAGATGAATGAAAAAGGGGTGAAACAGGCATGATAGCGTTCATCAAAGGCATCTTGGCAGGAAAAACGGGCGACACCGCCTTCATTGAGGCAGGTGGTATCGGGTATGCCGTCGGTATGTCGGCAAGCGACCTTTCACGCCTCCCCGACATAGGGCAGGCCGTGCAGCTTTATACCTACCTTCAAGTGAGGGAAGATGCCTTTGCGCTCTTCGGCTTTCTCGCCCTCGAAGAAAAAACGCTCTTCCTTCAGCTCATCGGGGTCTCGGGGGTCGGCCCAAAGATGGCCCTTTCCGCACTAACGCTGTTCACCACCGCTGAACTGGCAAGGGCAATAGCCACACAGGACATAGAGGCCATCTCAAGAATTCCCGGTGTAGGCAAGAAGACCGCTTCGCGTATCGTGTTAGAATTAAAAGGCTCGCTCGAAAAGGATTTGTTCACCCTGACGGGCGTGACAGCAGAGGGGGGTACCGAAACCCCTGCTTCCCGGGCTTTGCAGACGGCGGCAGTGATGGCGGCAGCACACGAGGCTTTGCTCTCGATGGGCTTCAGCTCCGAGGAAAGCAAGCTTGCCCTGAAAGGGGCACCTGAAGAAGCCGATGAGGCAAAGCTTCTCCAATATGCCCTGAAGCGCTTAGGCACCTAGCACCTTGGATACCATCAGGGGAGCAATGATAAAAGGGAAGGCATGAACGAATACGAAGTCGAAATAGAAGGCCTGGTCTATCACGCAGAAGCTGAATCGGCTGCGGAAGGCCTCCTGGGCAAAGGAAGCCATGAGGCAAAGCCCTCACGTGCAGTGACGCCTACGCTTACCGAAGACGACCTGGCGCTTGACCGAAGCCTTCGTCCTAAAAGGCTAGCAGAATACCTTGGGCAGACGAAGGTGAAGGAAGCCCTTTCCATTCTTATCGAAGCCGTCAAGCAAAGAAACGATGTCATCGACCACATCCTGCTGTCGGGGCCTCCTGGCTTGGGCAAGACCACGCTGGCAACGGTTGTCGCAAGCGAGCTAGGATCCAAGATCAAAACGACCAGTGGCCCCGCAATAGAACGTACGGGGGATCTGGCAGCCATCCTGACAAACCTTGAAGAAGGGGATGTGCTCTTCATCGACGAGATCCACCGCCTGAACCGCATGGTGGAAGAAGTCCTCTATCCCGCCCTCGAGGATTATGCGCTCGACATCGTGGTGGGGAAGGGGCCTGCAGCAAGATCCATCAGGCTTGACCTGCCACGTTTCACGCTCATCGGTGCCACGACACGCACCGGCCTTTTGACGGGCCCTTTGCGTGACCGGTTCGGGATCGCCTTTCGGCTTGATTATTACTCCTTTGAAGAGCTTGCATCCATTATCAGGCGTTCTGCCCTTATTCTGGATGTGGCAATCGAGCCGCAAGGGGCCTTGGAAATCGCCCGCCGCAGCAGAGGCACCCCCCGCTTGGCAAACCGGCTGCTCAAACGTGTGCGCGATTGGGTGCAGGTCAGGGGCGATGGCCGCATCAACGAAGATGCTGCCGCACAGGCCTTAAGCTTCTTCGAGGTCGATTCATTAGGCCTTGATGCCACTGATAACCGTATCCTTCAGCTGTTGACGGTTCAGTTCTCGGGCAGGCCGGTAGGCCTTTCGACTTTGGCATCGGCCTTAAGCGAAGATCCCGAAACACTCGAGGATGTCTACGAGCCCTACCTTATGCAACAAGGCCTGTTGGTCAGGACCCCCAAAGGGCGTCAGGCAACCCGGAGGACCTATGAACATTTAGGCATGGTTGCACCCGAGACGATTTAGTAGCACCAGGAAGGATTCCCGTGTTCGAGCAAGACTACATCATGCGCATTATCCTGCAGTTCGCCGAAGCGATCCGTCGCAGCATGCAAAAGGCTGCGGGGGAAGAAGACAAGGCGGGAGCAGCAGAGCTTTTGGAGGCCTCTATCGGCGAAGCAACCGACATCGACGGCAGCGTGCTGCTCTCGCTTGCCCCCGAATCCATTGCCGGTGTCATGCAGATATCGGGCACCGACCCTCAGGTTTCAGAATACATCGCACGGACCTTGTTGCTTGAGGCGCAGTATCTCGATGAGGCTGGCTTTGCGCAAAAAGCGGAGCTGCGAAGGGGGCAGGCCTTCGCCATTGCCGAAGCCTTCGCCTTTGGGCTTGACCCCGAGCTCGACATTCTCAGCGAAGAAGAATGGGAAGAGTTCTTTTCCGGTGTGCCGGGCGAAGCAGATGGGCAACAAGCCTAACATGATGCCCGTGCTCTTGAAGGCTTCGTGCTATTGCCTGAATCTGAGCAATAAGCCCGAATGAGCGAGGTAAACAGGACGGCAACGAGAAAATTACTGAAAAATGTTGAAAACGTGAACAAAAAAGCAGAACCCCGGCACAATTCCTTCTTCCTTGGTTTATACTTAGCAAAACCCCACGAGACGTGGGCGAAACGTGTCGCCGCCATGCGGCACGAAGAGTTATCTTCTCTGGAAAGAGATGAGGAAAGAGGAACAAGATGGCGGAAGGTACTGTGAAGTGGTTCAACCCGGAAAAAGGCTATGGCTTTGTGTCTCAGGCTGATGGCGAAGATCTCTTCGTCCATTTCTCTGAGATCAAAATGGATGGCTTCAAGACATTGGAAGAAGGAGCTGCGGTTTCTTTCGATGTCACCACCGGACAGAACGGCAAGCTTCAGGCAAGCAATGTAGTGAAAGCATAAGTCACTCGGCTTATTCCCTATAACGTAAGCCAAAAGGGTCCCTTCGGGGGCTCTTTTTTCATGCCGGTTCCGCTGAGGGATTCAACCAGCTACTATGCCTTATGTCCGGGCAGGGGCTGTGCGGGCTTGCGATAACGGACGCACCGTGCGCTGCTGTGTCGGCGGTGTCGCTTGCCCATATGCCCTGATAGGGGCTGTGCGGGCTTACGAAAACGGACGCACCGTGAGTTGCTGTGTCGGCGGTGTCGCTTGCCCATATGCCCGGGCAGGGGCTGTGTGGAAGATAGGCACCGGCACTTATGCGGTGCCAAACCCGCCACCAGGCCATATGCCCGGGCAGGGGCTGCCCTTACGATGGGCACGTCACTGGCTAACCCACGAAGCTGAAACTCCCCACAAAATACAGGCAGTCCGATTAACCAGTAGTTTTAGACTTTGATTTATAGGAGGAATTTTTTACAACCGCAGTTCAAAACATCCTCACTATTTTTTGCGGGGAATTTCAGATGAACAGGTACGGCACATCCAAACCCCGAAAGGGGAAAGGAATTCCACGCAGATCCCAAAGGGAGTCTGCATTCCGCAACGTATGAGGGATACAAGTCAAGAGTATAATAGGGGCATCCCGAACATTGTGGACAGGTTCGGGTGTCCTGAAACCGAGAGAAGGGATCCGCTATGAAAGGCTATCATTTAAACCCCGATGCAGATTATGTCGCCGGCATCATCAAAGGAATCCAAAAACGTGAAGGCCATTGCCCCTGCCGCGTCAACAAGGATGACACAACGCTTTGCCCGTGCGACGAATTCGTGGCAGAGGGCATCTGCAAATGCGAGCTATTCATCCCTCTTGAGGAAACCAAGGCATAAGGGCATGCCAAAACCTTTTTGCAGGCACCATATCCTCACGGGTAAACCTTTGAACGCAGAATAACCACTGCAGGAAAAACCAGAAAACTCCAAACGGCTATTGACCACCCGGTCAATAGCCGCTATACTTTCGCATTGACCACCCGGTCAATATGGTAGCTGCTTCAAAGAGCGCCTTGATTTGCCCGGACAGCCGTCACCGTAAGGCAAAAGCTGTAGCTTGTAGGGCATACAGGAAGCATACAAGAAGCATACAGGATGAAAGGTTCACCACCGTGCCCAAAGAGCCAACATTGGATCAGCACCCTTTTGAAGACCTGAAAAGGCTTCAAACCTGCCGGAACTTTGAGAACTTTGAAAAGCTTGATCTTGAGAAGAAGAAACGCGTCATCGATGCGGCACTTGAGGAATTCTCGACCAAGGATTACACGCAGGCCTCGACGAATGCCATTGCGACGAAGGCGGGCGTGAGCAAGGGCGCCTTGTTCCATTGGTTCAATGACAAGGCAGGGCTGTTCTTGTACCTGCTCAGTTATGCTCAGGCTACCATTGTTGGCGAGGTGCTCTCTATCACCAGCATTGACGAAGGCGATGTCTTTGACATTCTGCGGCAGATAACCGGGAACAAGCTTGTCGTTGCCCTCCGCTACCCAAAAGAGACGGCATTTTATGTGCGGGCACTGACAACCATGCTTCCTGAAGAGATAAGGTCCAGCATGAACCGGTCCTTGAACCAGGCAACGGACATGCTGGCGTACATCACCAACCGGCTCGATGAAGGCCTCTTACGGGAAGGGCTTGAAAAAACGCAGGTCGTAAACACCATAAATTGGGCATTGGAGGGCATGACCAATCGGATCATCAGCGGCATCGACCCGCAGAACGTCGATGCAAACTATCAGGGGATGACCGCAGAGGTCGGGGACTATCTCGATTTTCTGCGTTATCTCTTCTATCAGAAGTCGGGCAGCACGGCTCAGGTAACGAGTAAAGGCAGGTCGCAACAGACAGAGCAGCAAGAACCCCCCCGGGGAAGGAAGGAAGAAAAATGAGCGTAATTGAAACAGAAGGCCTGGTCAAACACTTTGGGAAGGTCCATGCGCTTGATGGTGTAGACCTTTCGGTCGCCGAAGGCGAGGTCTACGGCTTTATCGGCCCTAATGGTGCGGGGAAATCGACCACCATACGGGTGCTCTTGGGAATCTTGAAGGCAACCGCTGGGCACGCGACAATCTTTGGGCAGGATGTGTGGAAGGAAGCCGTTGATATCCACAAGCGCATCGCCTATGTGCCAGGAGACGTGAACTTGTGGTCGAACCTTTCTGGCGGAGAGGTCATCGACCTGTTCTTGCGCCTGCGCAAGGGAAGGGAACGCGCTTATCGTAACGAGCTTATCGAGCGATTTGATTTCGACCCCACCAAGAAGTGCGGGACCTATTCAAAGGGGAACCGTCAGAAGGTAGCCTTGGTGGCAGCATTTTCGGCTGACGCAGACCTTTACGTTCTTGACGAACCGACTTCTGGCCTGGACCCCTTGATGGAAATGGTGTTTCGCGAATGTGTTGCCGAAGTGAAGAAGCGCGGCGCCTGTGTGTTCCTTTCGAGCCACATCCTGAGCGAAGTGGAGCATCTGTGCGATCGCATCAGCATCATCCGGCAGGGGAAGATAATCGACAGCGGCACCTTGGACGAGATGCGACATCTGACACGTAACAAGGTAAGCGTGCATTCTATGGTTTCACTGGCAGGGCTTGAGCGGGTTGCGGGCGTCTTCGACATCCATGCTGAAGCCCCCACGGAAGGCCATGGTGCTGCGGGCTTTGCCACCAGCTTCAGCTTGGAAAACTCGCAAACTGCTGAAGTGCTGGCGTTTTTGGCCGACAAGCAGGTGACCCACCTGACATCAGTGCCACCTGCCTTGGAAGAGCTTTTCATGAGCCACTATGCAGGGGGCGAAAACGCGACAACAACGGGAGACGCCCACGCCACAGCTGCCGTTGCTTCCACGACCGCACCTTCCGGAGCGCTTTCCACGACCGCACCTTCCGGAGAGTTTTCAGAAGGGGCTTCCGAAGCACCTTCCGGAACACCTTCTGAAACAACTTCCACAGCGGCTTCCGCAGGCAACAAGGAACAGTGATTGCCATGGCCTCGGTTCACAATTTCACAAGGCTGATAGCCTTCATCCTGAGACGGGATCGCGTATGGCTTTCTTGTTGGGTTCTGGGCATGGTTGCTCTGGCCACCTTCTTTGCGCCGGTGATGCCAAGTATGATAGGAGATGAGGCATCGCGGGCAGTCCTGGAACAGACCATGAAAAGCCCTGCCATGTTGGCGATGTGCGGCGTGACCTATGGTGATGAATACACCTATGGGGCTGCCTATGCCCAATACATGTTGGTATGGACGGTGCTTGTCTTGGGAATCATGAACATCATGTTGGTCGTGCGCCACACGCGCAAAGATGAAGAGGAAGGCCGCTTGGAAATGCTGGTTGCCTTGCCGGTAGGACGGATTGCCAACCTTTTCGCGGTGCTCAAGGTGTCTTTTGCGGCCAACCTGGCCATTGCGCTTCTGACTGCGGTGGTCATCCCCCTTTTCGGGGTCGAGAGCCTCGATTATCCTGGCTCTTTGGCCTATGGGGCTGTGATCGGCGCAGCCGGTTTCGTCTTTGCCGCCGTCACTGCATTGTTCTCGCAGTTGGCAAATACATCAAAGGGGGCTTACGGCCTTTCCTTCACCGTGCTGGGCCTCAGCTATCTTATGCGGGCAGCGGGCGATGTTGACCCGCAATCCGAAGCCTTGGCGCTTATATCCCCAATCGGCCTGGCAGAACGGGCGCAATCATTTGTCTCGAACCTCGTATGGCCTATCGCCGTCTTGCTGCTGCTGGGGCTTGTGCTGTTCGCAGGAGCCATTGCCCTTAACCTGGTGCGCGATAGCGGGGCAGGCTTGCTGCCTGCCCGAAAAGGCAAAGCCCATGCCTCATTTGCGCTCCAAAGCGGCTTTGGCCTGGTGTGGCGTTTGACACGCGGAACGGTTCTTGCGTGGGCAATCATCATCTTCTCGTTCGCGGCAGCCTATGGATCGGTCTTCGGCGACCTTTCGGCGTTCTATGAGAGCAACGATCTGTTCCGGGCAATGCTGAGCCAAGGGGCAGAAAAGGCTACCATGATAGAACCGGTGGTCTCTATGCTCATCATGATACTTTCGATCATAGCGGCAGTTCCGGTGGCCATGGTGGTTCTGAGGCTCAAGTCTGAGGAAAACCACGGCAGGATAGAGCAGGTTTATGCAAAGGCGCAATCGCGGGTGTTCATGATGACCGGCTACATCGCTGTGTCGTTTGTGCTGGCCTTCATCCTGCAGCTGCTCTGCGCCTTAGGCTTGTGGAGTGCGGCGCAAGCAGTGATGGAAGACCCCATCAGCCTTGAGATGTGTCTGAAGACGGCCTTGAACTGCACCCCAGCAGTTGTGATCTTTGCGGGGCTTTGTGCGTTCCTGGTGGGTGTTGCTCCTAAATTGTCTCCTCTAGTATGGGTCTATCTGGTGTTTTCATTCCTGATGATATATTTGGGGGGCTTGTCGGACCTTCCGGAATGGGTGAAGGACCTTTCGCCTTTCGGCCTTTTGCCAAGCTATCCCCTGGAGGCTTTCGACCCTGCGGTGTTCATCGGCCTGTTGGGAGCTTCTGTCGCGTTAGCGGCAGTCGGCCTGTTCGCCTATCGCAGAAGGGACATCAAGGCATAGCCTGCCTACAACTGCGAAGACCTTAAAGGGCTGTGCCATCGGCACGGCCCTTTTCTGACAGCTCGCTACCGTACCAGCTTGTACCAGAGGGCTTCTTTCCGCATATCCTATCGAGAAAGCCACAAAGAGCCATTTCGTGGTAGAATGCGAGGAATCCCGCTCATGCGTTGGACGAGTCACCGAAGGAGACCTGTTTAATATGCCCGCAGCCGTTAGCCTGTTGCTTGTCGTGTTCTTCCTGTTGATGAACGCGTTTTTTGTCGTTGCCGAATTCGCTCTTGTCAGGGTGCGCAAGTCGCAGATCGATTTGGCGGTTGAGGATAAAAGGCCTGGTGCCGCCAACGCAAAGCTCATCACCGAAAACGTGAATGCCTATCTTTCCGCTTGCCAACTGGGAATAACCCTGGCTTCCCTGGCTCTTGGCTGGCTCGGTGAACCGGCGGTCTCGCACCTGTTGCATCCCTTGCTCGACGTCTTCGGGCTTCCGGCGACCGCCATCTCAGCCATAGCGGTGGCCTTGGGCTTCATCATCATCACGGCGCTGCACATCGTGGTGGGCGAACTGATCCCCAAATCCTTGGCCATCTTCAGCACCGAGCCCTATGCGCGCTTCACGGCAACGCCGCTGGTGTGGTTCTACCGTATAACCTATCCCATCATGTGGCTGTTCAACTCGATAACCACTGGGGTCATGCGGTTATTGGGCCACGGAAGCGCGAAGGAACACGAAGCCTATACCGATGACGAGCTGCGCATACTGATTGAAGAAAGCGTCGAGAGCGGACTGGTCGCCCCCGCGCAAAGTGAATACGTGAGCAATATCTTCGACCTGGGCGACAAAGACGCCGAAGCCATCATGACGCCGCGCATTGAGTTGGCCTGCCTTGATTTGGAAGATCCCCTGGAAGACAGCCTGAAGAAGATCCGGCAATACAAATACACGCGCTACCCGGTCATGCGGGGCAACAAAGACAACATCGTGGGCTTTGTCCACATAAAGGATCTGTACGGGCTTTCAGAGACAGCCACGGTACACGATCTGCCTGTCCGGGACATCAAGGCGGTCCCGAGCAGCATATCGGTCGCGAAGCTTTTGGGAGCGCTGCAAGAGAACCACACGAAGATCGCGGTCGTGGTTGACGAACACGGAGGTACGGCGGGCATTGTTACCATGAGCGACATCATGGACGAGATAGTCGGCCGCTGTGATGACGAATACGTGCATGAAGATGAAGAGATAAAGAAGCTGGAAGCAGGCCACTACCAGGTAGCGGGTTCCCTGCCGGTGGACGAGCTGTACGAGCTTTTGGGTTTTGTGCCCGAACAAGAAGGCTTCGAAACGGCAGGCGGCCTTCTGTTCGACCTGTTCGGGCAGATTCCCGAAGAAGGCGATGCCATCACGCTTCCGGCACCGGGACAAGGGGGAACACAGGCGGCCTTCACCGTGCTGAAGATGGACGGGCACCGGGTCGACCAGATCGACTTGCGCATCGAAGGCATCCACACCGATGAGGCTGGCATGTCTTCCCCGGAAAAAGGACAGAAGGGTTGAGCCGCAGCCAGAAGGCGGCAAAGACTGCCTCCCCTAAAAGGGATGTTTTCCCCAAAGAGATAGCAGGGCAGGGCAAAGACCGCCTGTGGTCAGGTATCTTCGTAGCCGTCATCGTGCTTAATGTGGGCATTTGCACAATAGGACAAGGGGTCTCTGCCGGGACGCCCCTCTATATCAAAGAGATAGGCGGCACGGGCACCTATAGCGGCATCTTAGTGGCGGTCTATGTCACTTCGGCCATGTTCGCACGTTTCTTCAGCGGCCGTATGTCCGACGTGCGCACGCGCCGTATGGTCATCTTCCTGGGCGGGGGCATCTTCATCTTGGGCTCGGTGGTCTCTATGGCGGTTGCCCTTCCTCATGTGCAGGTCCTTGTGCGCATCTTGCAAGGCCTTGGATTCGCCAGCGCACAGACCGCCATCAATGCAGCCGCAGCCGATGTCTTGCCCTTCAAACGTCTCGGCGAAGGCATAGGCTTCTTTGGCCTTGGGCAGGCTATAGCCATGGCATCAGGCCCCGCCTTTGCCACCTGGTTGGTAAGCCTTGAATATGTCGAAGCCCTGTCGTGCGGCTTGGCTGTTGTTGCCGTGGGGCTTATCGTGATAACGGTTTTCCTGACTTACGAGAAACACCCTTTCCGCCTGCCGGAAGGTGCGAGTTACCGGATAAGGAGGGAAAAGGAGGCTGCCCAGCTTGCGGCCATGGTGAACGAGGAAGGCCAAGCCTCGGGCAACCTGGCCACCTTCGAGGCAGGCAAAGCCTTCGGTGCGTCATCTGCCCCGATGCATCGTAAACAGGGTAAGGTGCGCAAGGCCTTCCACAACGCACTTGAGAAGGCAGCCCTGCGCGGTGCCGTGCCTGGCCTGTTCTTTTCGGCGACAACAGCGGTGTTCATCTCTTATGCGGCCATGTATGCCCAGCACAAGGGGTATTCGAACCCCGGCTTGTTCTTTGCCGCCGCCGCAGCCACGGCCATACTGGTGCGTTTGGTGTCCTCCAAGCTGATAGACCGTTTCTCGCCTTTGGGGCTGTTCATGGTTCCGGTGCTCGCAGGAAGCGGGACCTTGCTGTTGATAAGCCTGGAACTTGGCGAAGCCGTCTATTACCTCAGCGGTTGCGGCTATGGCATCTGTGTGGGCATCGCCATTCCTCTTTTAAGCTCAGTCGCGGTGAAGGCTTCCCCGATTGACCGCTATGGGGCGGCAAACGCCCTGTTCTTCCTGATGTATGACATCGGTTTCTGCTTCGGATCCATCGCCTGGGGCTTGTTCATGGACTTCTCGGGATTTACGGCCATATTCATAGGCGGCATTGCCTGCCTGCTTCTTGCGTTTCTCAGTGCCCGGGCGCTGTTCCCCCGCGAAAAGACATGAGGAACTGCGGCTTAGCCTTGGTCGGCTGCTCGTTTGCCCCTGAGACTCGACAATCCACCGAAAATCGGCTATATTAAAATCAGATTTTAAAACTGCCGAAAGGATGCACCATGTACATTCAGCGAGCGATTGAAGGGTCAGTCCAAAGAATATCGGAGACCTTTCCGGTGCTGCTGGTCACGGGACCGAGACAGGTGGGTAAGACCACCTTGCTCACTCACCTCGCGAAACCCGATCGCACCTATGTGACGCTCGACGATCCCGATGTGCGCATGCTGGCCAAGGCCGACCCTGCCCTTTTCCTGCAAAGATTTAAGCCCCCGCTCATCATTGATGAGATCCAGTATGCACCAGAAGTTCTCCCCTATATCAAAATGAATGTTGATAAAAGCCGTGCGAACGGGGATTTCTGGCTTACTGGTTCACAGATGTTCCACATGATGAAGAATGTCAGCGAATCGCTTGCCGGGCGTGTTGGAATCGTAAACCTTTTCGGGCTTTCGCAAAGCGAGATTAGCAATACGCCGTCCGAGGTCTTCACAACCGATAAAGACCGGCTGCTGAAAAGGCTTGATATTGCCCCGAAACAAGGGCTGCAAGATGTCTTTGTGCGTATCTTCACGGGCACTATGCCGGTGATGTTCGGCCTGAACCCGCCATCGCCCTCTGATTTCTACCGTTCCTACATCAACACCTATCTGCAGCGCGACATAAAAGACCTCACGCAAGTCGCCGATGAGATGGCATTCATGAACTTCATGTCAGTTGTGGCTGCGCGCACAGCAAGACCGATCCAATACGAGGAAATTGCAAGAGAAGTGGGCATATCTTCGCCTACGGCAAAAAGCTGGCTTTCCGTGCTTGTGTCGAGTGGAATAATCGTGTTGGTGCAGCCCTACCACAACAACATATTGAAGCGGATCGTTAAAATGCCCCTCGTCCATTTTATGGATACTGGCCTCTGCGCTTTCCTGCAGAAGTGGGGAAACGCTGAGGTGTTGGAAAGCGGAGCCTCATCAGGCGCGTTCTTCGAGAGCTACGTGTTCTCCGAAATTTATAAAAGCTACCTGAATGCGGGGCTACAGCCGACAATCTATTATTACCGCGATCGCGACAAACGGGAAATAGACCTGCTCATAGAGGCAAATGGAAGCCTCTGCCCTATAGAGGTGAAAAAAACGGCTTCGCCGCGGGCAGAAGCCATCAGGCATTTCAAGGCCTTGGATCCCCTTGACGACCCACAGCGTTTCAGCGGGATAGAAGGGCTTAAGACCAAGGTTGGGCCGGGAGCGCTGGTCTGCCTGACAGAAGACCTCCTGCCACTGGATCGCAGGAACTGGGCGGTTCCCGCATGGCTGATCTAGCGCACCATCTGTCCAAAAAAGGCCCAGGCCATTGATGGCACGAGAAAATGCCCGCATCCAAAGGGAGTGCGGGCATTCCTTTGGGCTTCGAAGAGGCTGCGCCGGCGGGTTAGAATATCTTGGGGGATAAAAAGGCCAGGCTTCAAGAAAGTCTGGAAAACCATACCAGAATTGTAAGGCTGGGCACAAGAATAAGTCAGCCACCATAAACAAAACGGTGCCAAACTGTGACTAAAATGTGAAATTTCCGGGGGGGGGGGGGGGTCCATTTG
>JAIRPR010000009.1 GCA_031256895.1 Coriobacteriaceae bacterium | reverse complement strand
GGGTGAATGGCTTCAATTCGGCCATCCAGTCGCTTTCAACCTTTGCCTCCCCCATGGTGGCTGCCGGCCTGCTCAGCTTCTTCCCCATCCAGGTGCTGATGTTCATCGATGTGATCACTGCGGCCATCGGCATCCTTATCGTGTTCTTCTGCGTCCATACGCACAAAGGCTGGCGAAGGCCTTTGCAAGCGCCTGCCGCAGGCGTTGTGCCCTTGTTTGATGCCGATGTGCCGGGCGAAGCCGGGGCTGTGGTCTCGGGCGTAGTTGATGCCGATGTGCCAGGCAAAGCCGGGGCTGCGGTGCCAAGCGTAGTTGGGGCCGATGTGCCAGGCGAAGCCGGGGCTGCGGTCTCGGGCGTAGTTGGGGCTGCGGTGTCGGGCGAAGCCGAGGTTGGCGAAGGACTTGCTGGCGAAGGCTTGGCCAGCGCCACCCTGCCTGGTGGGAACGACCAAGGCCTGAAGCCCGGTTTCTTCCCCGAGTTCAAGGCGGGGCTGCTTTATGTGGTCAACAACAAGTTCATTTTGGCCTTTATGGCCATGGGCGTTGTGTTCAACATCCTTGCCGTGCCACCCGCCTTGTTGACACCGTTGCAGGTAGCACTTGATTTTGGGCAGGACCCCTGGCGGCTTGGTGCCATCGAGGTGGTGTTCTCGGTGGGCATGATGGCAGGGGGCGCTATTATAGGCGTTTGGGGCGGCTTCAAGAACCGTGCACACACTCTGGCCTTTTCTACCCTGTTCTTCGGCTTGGGGACCATAGGACTAGGCTTGCTGGGAAACTTCTGGGTCTATCTGGCCTGTATGTTGTTCGTGGGCATCACCATGCCCATCTTCAACGCCCCCATGATGGGAATCCTACAGGAGAAGATAGACCCTGATTTCATGGGTCGCGTGTTCTCGGTGTTCATGATGATCGGCTCGTTCGCAATGCCCTTCGGCATGCTGTTCTTTGGGCCCCTTGCTGAAGTGGTGCCTGTTGATTGGTTGCTTGTTGCCTCTGGCACCGGGATTGCGCTACTTGTGTTCTACATCCTGGGCAACCGCCACATCCGTGAAGCCGGCATGATGGCTGTACCGGCCGGTGATGCAACGGTCGGTTATGCTGGGGTCGCAGAAGCAACGGTCGGTGACACAAAGGTCGGTGTCGCTGGGGTCGCAGAAGCTGGAGCCGGTGATGCAGTGGCCGGTGATGCTGGGGGCGCAGAAGCTGGAGCCGGTGATGCAGTGGCCGGTGATGCTGGAGTCGCAGAAGCTGGAGCCGGTTTGCCCGAAGAAGCTGCACTGCCCAAAGATGACACTGCTCATAAGGCTTAATTGACCACCCGCGCCGCATAGGCGAGGGAACAGCACCAGGGGAAACGTTGCGACAATCACTTGAACACCCATTGGCCTGTACGCCAAGCGCAATAGCACCCATGGGGCAGTGCGCCGACCGCAGCAACACCCTTGGATCCAAGCGTCGACCGCAGTAGCACCCTTTTGTCAGTGCACCAAGCGCTTTTTATGAGGTTTAGAGGATCGACCTGTGGCGCACTGTAACCCGGATTGAATTGTTCCCAGGGCTTGTATACCATTTTTTGTGAGGTTTAGGAGACCGAACTGTGGCGCACAGGCTTGCAAAGGGCTATAGTATGCGCCATAAATGAAGCTTGGGGCCTCTGAGTGGAGATGAGGAGCACACCGCGAAGGATACCCTATCCCGACGCATTGCGGCAGCAGCCCCCATAAGACCCCAAGCGTATTGGTAGAAAAGGAAGGAACACGCATCATGATCCATTATCTCGACCACAAGAACATGGGACACGGACAACACGGCTGGCTGGACAGCTATTTCCACTTCTCTTTCGCAGAATACTGGAATCCGGAAAACATCCGTTTCGGTGTCTTGCGTGTATGGAACGATGACACCGTGCTGTCAGGAACCGGCTTTCCCACCCATCCGCACCAAGACATGGAAATCGTGTCCTATGTGGTAGAAGGCGAACTTTCCCACGCAGATAGCATGGGAAACCAGCATACCCTGACCAGAGGACAGTCCCAATACATGAGCGCGGGCACCGGTGTGACCCATAGCGAATTCAATTGGGGCGAAGATGACCTCCGCTTCATGCAGATATGGGTGTTGCCCGACAGGGAAGGCTATCAGCCCAACTATGGCGATCACCGCTTCATCTGGGAAGACCGAATCAACACTTGGCTTCCTATCGCCACCAGCTATCAGAATGCCGCAAACAACGCACCTATCAAGATACATGCAGACGTCAACATGTATGCCACCATGCTCTCGCAAGGTGAAAGCCTTGGTTTCAAGGTAGGGGCAGACAGACAGGCATATCTGACGGTATTGGAAGGCGAAGCCACCATCGAGGGCGTGAAGCTCTTTGAACGCGACTCCCTTGAGGTCGTCAAGCAAGACATTGGCATCACTGCCGACAAAGATGCCCACATCTTCATCATCGAGATGGCTTTCGACGAGGCCTGCTACAAGCAATACGGAAACCATGAGACCCTCGAAAACGGTGCTGATCTGGTATGACGAAATCAGCAATCCCTGAGTGCTGCCTTCATGGTGCGGACATAATCGCCGATTGCCTGCCTGACGGCCGAAGCGGATCCCCGGACGAAAGCTTCTTGGCGGGGTATACCTGCTGAAAGAGCATCCTCGCGTCGCGGGGCAAGTTCCTGGGCCTCGTGTTCCTGGGCGCCCTCTTGCTGTAGGGCGCCCTCTTGCTGTGGGGCGCCTTCTTGGGCCTCGTGTTTAAGGGAACCTTCCTGGGAATCGGCAATCATGCGCACCAGGGCGCTGCCCACTATCACGCCATCGGCCTTGGAGGCAAGCTCGCGTGCCTGATCGGGGGTATGCACACCAAAGCCAATAGCGATGGGCACGTCGCTGACCCCGCGAATCTTTGCTATTATCTCTTCTAGGTCGGTGTCGATGGTGCGGCGCTCGCCTGTCACTCCCAATGATGATACCAGGTAGATGAAGCCTGTGGCTGTAGCAGCAATCCTTTCCACTCTTTCTAGGCTGGTCGGAGCAACCATCGATATGACATCGACGCCATAACGGCTTGCTATGTCAGAAAGCTCTGCCTTTTCCTCGTAGGGCAGATCGGCTATTATCACCGCGTCAACACCAACCTTCTGACATTGCGTGAAGAAGGCCTCGTAACCATAATGGAACAAGGGGTTCAAATAACCCATCAAGGCCAGAGGCACTTCTGTCCTCATTCGAATGCGCTCTACCAGCGAAAACACATCACGTAGCCTTGTGCCCGCTGCAAGGGCCCGCACATTGGCACCTTGGATGACGGGCCCTTCGGCTATAGGGTCTGAAAAGGGGATGCCCAGCTCGATGAGGTCTGCCCCTGCTTCTGCCATGGCAAAGACGTATTCCTCGGTCTGCTGAATAGATGGATCCCCTGCCGTGATGAAGCCAATGAAGGCCTTACCGTGTGCGAATGACTGTGCTGTCCTACTCATCTATCTTCCTTCCCTGATAGCGGGCAATAGCCGCCACATCCTTATCGCCGCGGCCGGAAAGGCACACGATTACCGATTCTTCGCACCCCAAACGGGGCGCAAGCTGCATGACGTGCGCAACAGCATGTGCGCTCTCAATGGCGCAGATGATGCCTTCGGTTTGAGCCAGGTACTCGAATGCGTTGACTGCTTCCTCATCAGTCACCGGCACATAGCTGGCACGCCCTGTCTTATGGAGATAGGCGTGCTCTGGGCCGATGCCGGGATAGTCAAGGCCTGCGGAAATGGAATAGACTGGAGCTATCTGGCCGTCTGCATCCTGACAGAACAACGACTTCATGCCATGGAACACGCCTATCCTGCCGGCAGCCACGGTTGCAGCATGGTGTTCTGTGTCCAAACCAAGGCCAGCCGCCTCACAGCCTATCAAGCGGACATCCTCATCGGCGATGAAGTGGTGGAACATGCCCGCAGCATTGCTGCCCCCGCCGACACACGCCACCACCGCCGCAGGCAGCCTTCCTTCGCTTTCCAATATCTGTTCCCGCGCCTCGGCGCTTATCACCGCCTGGAAATCGCGCACCATGATAGGGAAGGGATGCGGCCCCATCACCGAACCCAATACATAGTGCGTATCGGCCATGCAGCCCGCCCATTCGCGCATCGCCTCGTTCACGGCATCCTTCAGGGTCTGGGTGCCGCTGGTGACCGCATGGACACGTGCGCCCAAAAGCTCCATCCGGTACACGTTCAAGGCCTGGCGAATGGTGTCTTCCCGTCCCATGAACACCTCGCATTCGAGCCCCATGAGCGCTGCCGCTGTGGCGGTGGCAACACCATGCTGGCCGGCGCCTGTTTCGGCTATGACGCGGGTCTTGCCCCTTCGCTTTGCCAAAAGGCATTGCCCCAGCACATTGTTTATCTTGTGCGAGCCCGTGTGGTTGAGGTCTTCACGCTTGAGGTAAACCTTCGCGCCTCCCAGATCCTGGGTCATCTTGGCAGCATAATACAACCGCGAAGGGCGGCCGGCATAACTGTTGAGCAGGCCTTTTAGTTCTTCTTGAAAGTGTTTATCCTGTTTTGCCTTCTCATAGGCCTCTTCAAGGCCGATAAGCTCGCTCATCAGGATCTCGGGGATATATTGCCCGCCGAAATCCCCGAAACGTCCTTTTCCCATATCCTATCCTTCCTTCCCGTTTTTTTGACGTGGGCGCCTGCAAGCATTGACCAGCTGCGCCATCTTCTGAGGGTCCTTTATTCCTTCACTTTCTGCGCCACTGCTGATATCGATGCAGTAAGGGTCAAGCGTAAGGGCTTTGTCGATGTTTTCCCGGTTTATCCCTCCAGCCAAAAAGACCGGTAGGGGTGAAGTATCAATCTGTTGCTTAAGGTGCGCGTATGCGGCACCGTTGTTAGCCAGGGAGATGCCGCTACCAGGCTTCGCATTGTCTAAGAGCAGGTAATCAGCCCCTGGTAGTGGCCGATATGCCTTTATCAAGCCGAGGTCTGGACAGATCGCCTTAAGTTCTGCAAGCATCGGCACATCTTCGTTGCCGTGCAGCTGCGCCATCTGGATGATCCCCTGCTCGAAAAGCCTGACAATGCGCTCAGAACGCTCGTTGACGAATACCCCGACCGCCTTGATCTTGGGGTCAAGCACTTCTGCCAAACGAGCAGCCTGCCTTTCGCTTATCTGGCGTCTGCTGGGGGCGAACACGAAACCGATGAAATCAGGGCGCGCCCGGTTTGCAGCAATGATGTCTTCCGCACGGCTAAGCCCACATATCTTGATGAGTGTCATCTTCCTTCTCCCCTGCCTGCGCCTGTGACTGCGGCTGTGACTGCGGCTTTACCTGCGGCTTTACCTGCTGCTGTGCTTGTGGCTTTGCCTGCGCCTTCAACCGTGTGAACCTCTGTTCCCCCGGCAATCTCCCTGAATTCAAGCAGCTTGTCCCTACGCTCACTTGCCTGCATGAGGGCTTCGCCCACCAGCACTGCATCTGCCTTGGCTCGCACCATCCGTTGCAAATCGCTTGCAGTGCCTATGCCGCTTTCGGCAACATAAACCACATCCGATGGCACCAGCGGGCGCAGGCGTTCCGACACCCCTATGTCCACCTTGAAGGTCTTTAGGTCGCGGTTGTTCACCCCCACGATTCGTGCACCTACTGTCAATGCCCGTTGCAGTTCTTCTTTGTTGTGTGTCTCGACCAAGGCCTCCATGCCAAGCCGCTCACTCAGTTCCAGAAAAGCCCCAAGCTGCCCATCGTCCAGAATGGCAACTATCAACAGGATGGCTGAAGCACCCAATACCCGGCTCTCGTAGATCTGGTACTCATCAAGCACGAAATCCTTGCGCAACACAGGTATCTTGACCTGTTTGGCAATCTCGGCAAGATAACGGCTGTCGCCCCTGAAATAAACAGGTTCTGTCAGGACCGAAAGGGCGTCTGCCCCAGCTTCCTCGTAATCGCGTGCAATGGAAAGATGGTCGAAGTTTGCGACAATCTGGCCTTTTGAAGGTGATGCCTGCTTTACTTCGCAGATGAAGGAAAGCCCTGGCTTGCTGATGGCATCAAGGAAAGGTCGGCTTTCGTCCTTTACGGCTTGCCCGTTCGTAACTTGCCTGTTCGTGGGCCCGACTTGCCTGTTCGTGGCTCCGGCTTGCTTGTTCGCGGCTTGCTCTTCGGCTTGTCTGCTCGCGGGCCCGGCTTGCCCGTTCGTGGCTCCGGCTTGCCCGTCGGCAGCTAGCTCTTCGGTTCGCCTTTTCGCGTTCCCGGCTTGCCCGCCGGCAGCTTGCTCTTCGGCTCGCCAACGCAGATCGTCTAATGATCTTTCTTGTTTGGCGGCATCAACGCGTTTCTGCGTGGACTCAATTATTGCTTGCAGGTAGCCATGTCGATTGACATATCGTGGGGGCT
>JAIRPR010000101.1 GCA_031256895.1 Coriobacteriaceae bacterium | reverse complement strand
CTGTGTTGAGGGGACCAAATGGTGTGGTAAGACTTGGACATGTCTGAACCATTCAAACAGCGTCTTTTATGTGGGCGACCCATCAGGCAACTTTCAGAATAAGAGGTTAGCTGAACTCGACCCACCCTATGCGTTGGAAGGTGAAACACCGCACCTGATAGACGAATGGCAAGAGGTGCCGGGCCTTTGGGACGCAACCAGGTTCGCTGTTGACAGATCCCGCAAGAAAGGGCGATTTTTGCTCACGGGTTCCTCGGTGCCACCAGAAGCCTCTACGATGCATTCGGGAACAGGGCGCATAATAAGGCTCACGATGCGACCTATGACACTTGCCGAGTCGGGCGACTCCAGCGCCTCGGTATCGCTTGGTGCTTTGTTCGCAGGCAAGCTTGGCAGGTGTCACGAAACCGTGGGTTTGAGCAGGATAATTTGGCTCATGATGCGCGGCGGTTGGCCAGGAGCATTAGAGCTGGACGAGAAAAGCGCGTTGGAGATTCCATCACACTACGTTGAAGAGGCTGCCAACAGTGATATGAGCAGGGTGGACAATCGAAAACGTGATGCCCGCAAGGTCAAGCGCTTACTGTATTCGCTGGCGCGCAACAACATGACTATGGTTGCAAACGGCACCTTGATGAAAGATGTCCTTGAAAAGGGCTCAGTCAAGGGGTTCTCTGAGCCTACCATGATTTCTTATCTGGGAGCATTAAAGAAAATCTTCATGATTGAAGACCTTCCCGGTTGGGCTCCCAAGCTCAGGTCAAGAAGCAGAATACGCACAACCCCAAAAAAGCACTTTGTCGATCCATCCTTGGCAATAGCTTCATTAGGTGCCACCGCTGAAGCGCTTCGCGGCGATTTGAACACATTCGGCTTGATGTTCGAGAACCTGGTAGTCCGTGATCTGAAGGTATATGCAGAATTTCTTGGCGGCAAGGTCTATCACTATCATGACGCAACAGGTCTTGAAGCTGATGCAATAATCGAACTGCCAGACGGGAGATGGGCGGCTCTTGAGGTCAAGCTGGGGGCAGCCCAAGAAGAAGAAGCGGCAAAGTCCTTGAAGAATGTGGAGAAGAAAGTTGTTGAAGCAGGCGGGGACCCCCCTGCGTTCAAAGCAGTTGTGTGCGGTGTATGCGACTTCTCGTATCAGCGCGAAGACGGTGTGTTCGTGGTTCCTATAACCGCGTTGGGCGTATGATGATAAACGATGCCAGGAAGAAGTAACTCAGGAAGAAGTAACTCAGGAAGAAGCACCCAATTGCTGCGTCTGATAGGTCTTTTACTGTTTCGTCTGGCCCTTGCCTTCCCCTCGTAGAGGGGAAGGCTTGACCGGAGCAGCCGCAAGCGGCTAAACTGCTGCCATGTTCAAGAACTGCTGCTAAGGTTGCTGCAAGTATGCTGCTAAGGTTGCTGTGCTGCTAAAGTATGCTGCTAAAGTTGTGCTACCAAGGCCACTGGTGCCGCCCGTGCCGGCAGACTGCTGCTAAAGTTGCTGTGCTGCTAAAGTATGCTGCTAAAGTTGTGCTACCAAGGCCACCGGTGCCGCCGGCACCGGCTGCTGCTAAAGTATTCGTAGACACGGGCTTTCGGAATTCCGAAAAAATGTCAATATTCCTAATCAAAAATTACGAATAAGTGTAGTACAATGACATGCGAAATTACGATAAAGTGTTCATCACACTGAATCCCAGAACTGTTTCCAAGAGAAACAGAAAACACCTCAATCAGACAGGAAACCGATGCTCAAGCGCAAGGCAATGGAACGTTTCAACTTCTGGAAGCAGCACAAGACTAAGCAGGCCTTGCTTGTCACGGGGGCGCGCCAGATAGGGAAAACCTTCCTGATCAGAGAATTCGCCAAGTCAAATTATGACTGCATCATAGAGTTCAATTTAGTGGAGAACACCGAGGCAAGGGAATCGTTCAAGAATGCTGTCAATGCCGAAGATCTGCTGTTCAGGATGTCGTTAGTTGGAAACGGCCCCATGGTGCCCGGCAATACCATTGTCTTTCTTGATGAGATTCAGGAATGCCCGGAAATAGTCACATTCATCAAGTTCCTGGTAGAGAAGGGGGGTTGCGACTATGCCTTGTCAGGCTCGCTCCTTGGTGTAGAGCTTGAAAACATTCGCTCTTACCCTGTCGGATATATCACAGAAGTGATGATGTATCCTCTCGATTTTGAGGAGTTTTGCTGGGCTGCTGGGCAAAGCAGTGAGGTTTTTGATTTATTGGGCGAGTCTCTTTCAAACAAGACGGCAGTTCCAGATTATGTCCATCGACACCTCTTAAACCTGTATCACCGATACCTTTTGGTTGGCGGGATGCCAGATGCCATAGTTGCCTATCTGCAAGACAACTCCTTGGATCAAGCGCGAATAATACAAAACAACATAATGGCATACTATAAAAGCGATATCAGTAAGTACGCCCCTAAAGAAGATCGCCTGGTGATAAAAAACATCTACGACCTGATTCCCAGCGAGCTTCTGCGACAGAACAGGCGTTTCAGATTCAGCTCTATCGAAGGAGTCAAGCGCTACACACAGATACAGGATCAGTTTCTCTGGCTCACCAAAGCAAATGTAGCACTGCCTTCATTCAACATAAGGGCTCCCATCATGCCATTGTTGGTAAACGAGCAGCATAACCTGTTCAAGTTGTTCCTCTCCGATATCGGCTTGCTCACATGCATGTATGGCAGACAGGTATCGCTCAACTTGCTCGATGGCAAGCCTGTTACCGCCATGGGCGGAGTTTATGAGAATTTCGTTGCACAGGAACTTATGGCGCACGGTTTCAAATTGCGCTATTTCACAAACAAGAAGATAGGCGAACTTGATTTTGTGCTTGAACGCAAAGACGGCAGCATTATCGCGATTGAAGTCAAATCGGGCAACAACTACATGACGCATGCAGCGCTCGCAAACGCACTGCAAGCGAAAAGTTACGATATCTCTGAGGCATGGGTGCTTGCCGAGACCAACATCCATAAGCGCGGCGAAGTTACCTACCTGCCTATATATCTTGCTTCGCTGCTTATTAACGAATGACACATACTGCTGTCGCGGCGGTTGGCACCGTGACAGGCCGACCGGCTGCACCGTGACAGGCCGACCGGCTGCACCGTTACCGATTGATTGTCTGATGGCCGTGCGTTAGTCCTGCGCCTTCCCCTCGCAAAGGGGAAGGCTTGACCGGAGCAACCGCAAGCGGTTAAACTGCTGCCATGTTCAAGAACATCAAAATACAGTTCAAGATAACCGTATTGCTCATCGGCCTTTTGGTGGCTTCGGTCATCCTGAATGTGACGTGGAGCAGCGATTCCCAGATGCGCCAGGCCGAACGCGAGATGCTGGAGAAAACACAGATCCTGGACCAAGAGATGCGGGCGGTCTGGGAATTCATCGACATCAACCAGCATCGCATCGACACCGATTCGAATGGCGAATACAACTTCAAGAACATCTATTGCGCCATTGCCGGCAAGGGCGTGGCCAAGCTGTTCATGCAGCAGAACGATTACGAGATACGCTATGTCAGCTTCACCCCGCGCTACAGCAACGCCTATCCGGACGCCTTCGAGGCGGCGGCCATCGACGAGTTCTCCGCCCACAGTGAATCCTTCGAGTATTACGACATCACCACCTATCAAGAGCGCAATGTGTTTCGTTATGTCTCGCCCATCTATATCAAGGAATCCTGTTTGACCTGCCACGGCGAGCCTGCGGGCGACATCGATGTCACCGGGCATGTGAAGGAAGGCCTCAAAGTGGGCGATCTTGCCGGCGCCAGCAGCATCATCATGCCCATCGACCTGTACCTCGAAAGCATCAACGCCAATATCCAGCAGCAGTCGCTTTCGTTCTTCATGGTTTCGGCGGCCACCATCGTCATCGTGTTCGTGGCCGTGTCGTTGGTGGTGCTGCGACCCTTGCGCCGTATGGAAAAGGCCGTCGAGCAGATGGAGTCGGGGAACCTCGACATCGATTTCGACGACACGGGATCCTCGGGCGAGATACGGGAACTGGAGCGCAAGTTCCAGGCCATGGCACGGCAGCTCAAAGGCCTCTACAACAACCTGGAGAACCAGGTGGAAGACCGCACGCACCAATTGGCCGAAGCGAACCGGGTGCTGGAAGAGCAGCGCATCAACCTGGAGAACGCCAACGACCTGCTGCAGAAGGAGAGCCGCTACAAATCCGACTTCCTGGCCACCATGAGCCACGAGTTCCGGACCCCCCTCACGGCAATACTGGCCTTTGCCGAGTTCTGGGAGAAGTCTGACGCCATTGCCGATGGAAGGGCTGCCGATGCCATCAAGGAAGTCAAGGAGAACGGCGCCATCCTGCTCAACATGGTGAACAACATATTGGAGGTCGCCTACATCGATGCTGGGCAGCTCAAGATGAACTACGAGCTGGTGGACATGATAGACCTTGTCTCTACGGTGGAAGGCACGGTACACCCCTTGGCGCAGCGGCGCGAGATAAACTTCAGCACAACGGTAAGGCCTGATGTACCGCTCTTCTATGCCGATTGGGAAAAGCTTCGCCGTATAGTGGAGAACCTGGTCTCGAACGCAATCAAGTTCACCAAACGCAAGGGGGCTGTGTCGATAGAGGTGTGCTATGAGAAGGAAGGCGACCAACCCAACCAAGGCTTCATCCTGCTGTCGGTCAGCGATACCGGCATCGGCATCAAAGAAGAGGACATCCCCTTGGTCTTCGAGAAGTTCGTACAGCTTGACAAGTCGGCTTTCCGCCGCTACAACGGCTCTGGCTTGGGGCTTGCGGTGGTCAAGGAACTGACAGAGGCCCATGGGGGCACCATACAGGTCATAAGCAAGCCGAAGCAGGGATCCACCTTCATCGTGCGCATCCCGGCACATGGTGGGGAAGCCTTGGAAGGCTTACGGGAAGGGGAAAGGCCATGAAGATCATGCTTGCCGATGACGAGCCCAGCATGCGCAAGATCGTGCGGCTCACAGCAGAGGATGGCGGCTATGAGTTCTGCGCAGTCAACGATGGGGCGCAACTGCTTGACACCATCGATGTCGAAAAGCCGGATCTGTTGATCTTAGACGTCATGATGCCGCGCATCGACGGCTTCCAGGTGTGTTCCCGCTTACGCGAACGGGGCTTGCGCATACCCATCATATTCCTTTCGGCAAAAGGAGACATCGTGGACAAGGGCGTGGGCTTCTCGGTCGGCGCCGACGACTATTTGGTGAAGCCTTTCAGCCCTGAAGAGCTGCTCATGCGGATCAATGCACACCTGCGCCAGTTCGAAAGGGCGTCAAAGATGGCCCTGCATTCCATCCAAGAGGGGGATGTGGAAATAGACCTGAGCCGTTTCCGTGTCTTGTGCCGGGGTGCCGAGGTCCCCTTCACCCCCAAGGAGTTCCAGGTGCTGAGCTATCTTGCCCAACACAGAAACGAGGTGGTCACCCGCGAACAGCTTACCCAGGAGGTCTGGGGTGACCACTATTGCGGCGAGACGTCCAGCATTGCCGTGTTCATCCGCAAGATAAGGGAAAAGATAGAAGCCGACCCATCGCACCCCTGCCTGCTGCGCACCGTCCGCAACATCGGCTATATCTTCGGCCTGGGCTGAGGTTCCCAAGCCCCAGGCGGGGTAGGGACGGAGACAGGAGTGCGCCCGGTGACAAGGGGAGCCACAGGCGAGGGCGGGGGACAGGGGGGTGCCGAGTGCGCCCGGCGGCAAGATGCGCCACAGGACCAGGCGGGGACAGGGGACGGGGGGCAAGGGGAGCCCCAGGCGAGGGCAGGGGGTGCGCCCGGCGGCAAGATGCGACAAGGGGAGCCCCAAGATCAGTGCGAGGGCGGGGGGTGCGCCCGGCGGCAACATTAAGGAATCTTTAAGAAACATTAAAACGCCGCCAATTCAATTCCTTGTGCCGCCTTGATAAGCTAGGCAAATCAGCACGAAGCTGAACAAGACGAGTACACAAAGGGGGTACTATGGAACAAGGAAAGGAAAAACCCAGGAACAAAGGGGCGCTCACGCGGCGCAGCTTCCTTGCCTGGAGTGCGTTGGCGGGAGGTACAGCCGCTTTGGCCGGAGGGCTGGCAGGCTGTAACCTGTCCACAGCAGGACCCAGCCTGCAAGAGACCGGGGGAAAGGCGCCTGCGGGCGTTTGGAAGACGGGTGCCTGCATGAACAACTGCAGTTGCGGGTCTTCGCGGTGCCTGTTGCGGGTGTACGTCGAAGACGGCGTGCCCTTGAAGGTGCGGACCGACGAGGAAGGCACCGAGAGCATCGAAGTGCTGCAGCGGCGTGCCTGCCCGCGGGGGCGTGCGCAGATAAACAACATGCTCTCGCCGGCAAGGATCAAATACCCCATGAAACGCAAAGGCTGGAGCCCCGGCAATCCCAACGGCCAGATGCGCGGCAAGGACGAATGGGAACGCATCAGTTGGGACGAGGCACTCGATTACATCGCGGCCGAAATGAAGAAGGTCATCGACCAATATGGCACAAAGGGCATCCTGTGCTCGGCTTCCAGCGCCATAGGCTACACCTATTTCGACCAGACCGTATGCCTGCTTGACGCGTTGGGCGGCTCCCTTCATAACGAAGCGGGCACTATTTCCTTCGGCTCTTGGTCGGTTGCCGATACCCATATGATAGGCGGCTGGGGCATGATGAACGGGCTGCACCCGCTGTGCATGAAGGACAGCCAGCTGCATGTGCTGTTCGGCTGCAATTGGGTGTCCAACAAGGGCGGCAACACGGCCTATCAGCTTTCTTGGGCACGTGAACAGGGCAGCAAGGTGATAATCATCGACCCGTGGCTCAACCAGACCGCACAGGCCTTGGCAGACGAATGGATCCCCATCCTTCCCGGCACCGATACCGCCTTGGTGATAGGCATTTGCTACCATTGGATCGAGAACAACCAGTACGACCAGGAATACCTGGACAAATACACGATAGGCTTCGATGCCGACCACATGCCCGAAGGCGCCCCGAAGGAAGAGAACTGGAAGGATTACGTCTTGGGCACCTACGACGGCGAGCCAAAGACGCCCGAATGGGCTGAGAAGCGCTGCAACGTGCCCGCAGCACGCATCCGCGAGCTGGCAGAACAGATAGCAGCCGCAAAAACGGTCAACTTCGCGGCAGCCCAATCGACCTCGAAGATACCGGCAGGCGAGCAGTTCGTGCAGAGCTTCTACACCATGGCCTTGATGCATGGCGGCATCGGGAGCCGCGGCAACTGCATGGGTTGGGCAGGCATGCGCGAGGTAGGCGCCGCCGGCCTTTCCATCGGTGACCCCTTGGGCAAGGCCACACATCCTGTGAACCCCCTGAACCCGACGGGGGCACCGGTCTACATGGCCTACCCCATCCCTCAATGGTCTGCCCTTCAGGACACCTCGGCATGGGAGAACCTCGAGCCATCAGAATGTTGGCAATCCATCCTGGATGGCGAATATGGCAGGGACATATGGCCTGGCGGGAAGAAACCCCTTGATATCCATGCCATCTATTTCGGCGGCTACGCCAACGGCCTGAACGCCTTGCCCAATGCCAATGCGGGCATCAAGGCCGTCCGCAAGATGGACTTCGTTTGGGGCGCGAACCCCTTCTTCGACCCCTCACGCCAGTATTGTGACATCGTGTTGCCGGTAGCCGCCTGGTGGGAAAAAGCCGATGTGGCCAACAGCGGCATGGCCGAGGTGGTCTATTGGTACGATCAGATAATGCCGCCGCTCTTTGAGGCCAGGACCGAAGGCCACATTGCCGAAGAGCTCGCGAAGCGCATGGGCGTGGATCCGGCCAAGGTGAACACCATGACCTACAAGGAACGTGGCTTCGCCTCGGTGCAAGGGGCCACCTTCACCGATGTGAAGACCGGCGAAAAGATGCCCTTGATCGGCTTGACCAAGGAAGACATCGCCGAATTCGGTGTCGATGCCGAGCCGCAGGAAGGCAAGATAACGTTCTCCGAGCTCAAGGCCAAGGGCTACTACAAGTACCCGGTTGATCCCAAGAGCGATGCGATACCGGTGCCCTACGCCGCGTTCTATGCAGATCCGGTGGCAAACCCCCTGAAGACGGCCTCAGGTAAGTTCGAGATATACTGCGCGGCGCTTGCCTTCATGGTGAACTCGGTGGGCTATTCCCAGATATCCCCCATCGGGAAATGGCAGATAGGCGATCCCCAGCATGGCCATGGCACCCAGACCGAGGAATACCCCTTGCTTCTTTGGACCCCCCATTCACTGCGGCGCGCCCACACGGTGGACGACAACGTCATCTCGCTGCGCGAGGCATACCCACAGGAATGCTTCATCAGCATGGTCGATGCTCAGGCACGCGGCATCAGGAACGGCGACCTGGTTTTGATGAGCAGTCCCCACGGCAAGGTGCTTCGTCCGGCAAAGGTGCTGACCACCTTGGTACCCGGGGCGGTTGCCCTCCAAGACGGCGCCTGGCTGCAGATAGATGAAGCGACCGGCATAGACATCGGCGGCGACCCCAACATCCTGCAGGCGCCGAAGGCTTCGGGCGGCGGTTCCCAATCGTGGACTGCCACCTTGGTCCAGGTAGAGAAGTACACCGGAAACATCAAACTTGAGCCTGACAAACGGCGCGAGATCGTCTTGCCCCAGGGCGTGGAATAGGAAGGGGGGAAATCATGGCACAATATGGATTCTATTTCGATTCTGACCGCTGCACCGGCTGCAAGACCTGCCAGGTTGCCTGCAAAGAGACCTACGGCCTGCCCGCTGACACCTTGTGGCGCCGGGTGTTGAACTACCAGGCAGGATCATGGAAGCAGGATACGGCAACCGGCATATACCAACCGGTCGGGGTGTTCGCCTACTTCATCTCGATGGGATGCAACCATTGTGAGACGCCCGCCTGTTTCGGCGTGTGCCCGGTGGCAGCCATCGAGAAGGACCCCGAGACGGGCATCGTCAGGATAAACGAAGGTCTCTGCATCGGCTGCGGCTCGTGCAAGACCGCCTGCCCCTACGATGCACCCAGCCTTTGGGAGTCAAAGGGCATCTTCACCAAATGCGACATGTGCTCTGACTTGGTTGCCGAAGGTGAAAAGCCCCTCTGCGTGACGGGGTGTCTGATGCGCGCACTCGATTGGGGCGAACTTGCCGCCCTCAAGGCCGAATACGGCGAAGGCAGTGTTGAGGTCGAGCCCTTGCCCAAGAACACGACCGGCCCTTCGTTGGTGTTGAACCCCCACCGCAAAGCCCCTCAGACCGGTGCCGGCGGCGGCGAGGTAGTCAACCTGTCCGAAGAGCTCTGAATTCGAGAAAGTATGCGAAAGCGTGACAAGGGAAGAACCCTTGTCACGCTTTGTTTTGGCGACTCAAGGCATAAAGCTTTACATTCACAAGGGCTCGGCCATGGCGCAGGAGGCTCAGCGGGACAGGGGGCGCAGCGGCGCAGGGGGCTCAGCGGGACAGAGGAACCGTCCCTGTGTCCCGCCTGGACCGTCCCCCTGTCCCCCCGTGCCCCCTGCGCCGCCGTCCCACCTGTCCCCGTGCCCGCCCCCGTCACATCTTCCGCCACGGACAGGGGGATCCTTGACAAATCAGCACTTGTTCGGGTAATTTGTTTGTAGAAGGTGCAGCCACAGGAAGGAAGGGTGTGCGATGAAGGACATCAAAGCCTTGTATTTGGAAAAGTACAACGACAAGGACAGGTTCAGTGAAGCAGGTGAAGGGGTATTCAGGGACCTCCAGGACACCCGCGACACGTGCTACCGGATCGCCCTGTCCTATGAGCTGGAGGAAGGCGATAGCGGTCAATATCCCTTGGAAGACGTGCTGGACAAATACTACCTCTATGTCTCAGACTTCCTTGGGACCGATATCGATTCGCTCAAGCCTGGCGACACGGTAACCCTGGAACTGGGGGGAGAGGAAGACGACGTGCGTAAAGCGACGGCCTTGGCTGGCAAGCGGGTTTACAACACCTACTATACGAAGGAAGATGGGAAAGAATACGCGAAGCTGGTCATAGAATAGGGAACGGCAACTAGCTCGGTAACCAGCAGCGCTCCTATTCACGGGTTAGCCAGGGGGAGATGTTTCACCTGCAAGATTCTCTTCCCGATTGACTAAAGGCTTTCAGAATAGCATATTGTCACAGGCTAGCCCGTGAACGGTAGCCCAGCAGCTACCATTGAACGGTACCATTGAACCTGTTTTCGGGAAGCCGGTACTGGACTTTATGGTGTGATAAGGATATTATATGAATGCAAGAATAGAATAAGCGGTCTCAAGACAGCTGCGTTGGAGTTTCCTTCGCAGGTGCTGTTTGGGACAAAACGAAAGGATGGGATGTCCGCATGAAGAAAAGATCTCGGCTCAAAGGAATGACGAAGGTCGCAATAGCCTGTATGGCAGCGCTCGCGCTTGTCGCAGGGTTCGCCTTGGTCGGATGCACCCAGGAAGCCCCCAAGACAGAAGACAAACCGGCCGAGCAGACGAATACCCCGCCGCCTGCCGAAGAAAGCCACGACCCCGTTGAGCTCCAGATATTCGCAGCCAATTCACTGACCAAGGCCATGGCCGATGTCCAGGCCCTTTACCAGGAAGACCATTCCTGGGTCACCTTCAAGGACACCCAGTACAAGTCTTCCGGCGAGCTGAACGAGCTTCTGGCCGCCGGCTCGTATGCTGACATCCTGATATCAGCCTCGAAGGGCAAGATGGACGATGCCGACAAGGCCGGCTATATCGACCCCGCCACCCGTTTTGACATGTTCAGGAACGACCTGGTCATCGTGACCTCGTCTTCCTCCACGATTTCTGATGTCACGCTTGCGGACGTCGCGGCTGGCAAGTACACGGTGGCGGTGGGGGATGAATCCGTCCCTGCCGGCAACTATGCCTGCCAGGCGCTCAACACCGTGGGCTGCTATTCCGACGCATCGGGCATCGGCGGCACCTTCACCGGCGCTTTGGCAGAAGAAGGCAAGGTAGTGCTGGACACCTCGGTCGGCAATGTCTGCAAGAAGGCACAGTCGGGCGATGTCGATATAGCCTTTGTGTACACTTCTGACGTATACCGCTTCGAGGGCGTCAAAATAGTGGGCACCGTGGCCGAAAGCGCCCATAAGCCCATCATCTATCCGGCAGCCGTGTGCAAGGACTCAAAGTTCTCACAGGATGCACAGGACTTCCTGGATTGGGCGATAAGCGATCCCAAAGCCCTGGCCGCCTGGCAGAAGTGGGGCTTCGAGCTGGTAGGCTAAACCCCGGAAAGCCCGGGCAGGACGGCCTTGGCTGTCCGCCCGGGCACCTTGGCTGTCCGCTCGGGCACCTTGGCTCCGTTACGGCCGGCCGTTCTTCTCTGGGTGCGGTCGGCCACTTGGTCTTACGCACCCTCGGGGCCAGGCGGGCTGTCCGTCCAACGGCGCACCCGCCCCGGCCGCTTTGGCCGCCCAGCGGCGCTTCTCGCCCCGCCTAGCCGCACCGCTTTCTCCGATCGACCAAAGAGGCATTCTGCTATCATGTGCGGAGTGCCTTTTTTGGAACTCTTTATGGGAAGGTTACCTGATTTGACGAAACCGTCACCGAAAGGCTTGGCCGCAACTTTCATTGCCTGTGCCCTGGGGGCTGTCCTTGTGTCATTCCTCTGGCTGCTTCCTGCCCAGGCAGCTGCCTTCGCGCAGGTGCCTGACACGTCCGGCATCGAGGTATCGGCCGATGGGAACACCGCACGCCAGACGCAAGGCGCCTTGGCTTTGGACGCCTTCCGTCGGGCACAGGTCGGCTCGAACCGCGAGCTGGACGGATCCTATTTCGGCTACCTCTACTATGTGGCCGATGCCCCCGGCTATTTGCAGCTCATCGTGGTGAACCAGACAGCGGTGGTATATGTCCCCGCAGACCAGGCGGCAGCAGTAGGCTTCGATACCGGCCAGGAAGCCGACAGGGAATCCCTCACACAGCTTTTGTGTGCCCTTGACGGCCCTGCGTCCAAAGGGGCTGCACAGCTTGCCGATGTGCGTACCTGGCACTTCACCGAAGAGCCGACTTTCAACCTGGATGGCGCCCGGATCCGCTTCGACCAGGAATTGAGGCCAGGGGAGTTCTATCTGTGCCTGATAGGCGAAGATGGCAGCGATGCCACCGACCCTGCGAACTCCGACCCGCTAAAGCCTCTCTTCGCTGACTTTGCCCTGTTAGCAAAGGCAGATGGCGTGACAGTCGAAGCCCCGAAGGAAGGGCTTGAGGCGTTCATCAGCTTTTTGGGAGAGGTCGATCTGAGCCCCTTGTGGGTGACGCTCAAGACGACAGGCACCGCAATCCTGTTCATCTTCGTCCTCGGCCTGGCAGCGGCCTACCTCAGCCTGCGCCTGCCCTCACGGGCACAGGACGTGCTGGATTCCATCTTCACCATACCCATGGTGTTGCCGCCCACGGTGTGCGGCTTCTTGTTGCTGCTCGCATTGGGGCGCAACTCGGCGCCTGGCCAGTGGTTCATCGACATCGGCTTTCCTTTGATATTCAGCTGGCAGGCCACGGTGATCGCGGCGGTCGTGGTGGCCTTCCCTCTCATGTACCGCAGTGCCCGGGGCGCCTTCGAGGGGCTTGACGCCGATATGCTCGACGCGGCGCGCACGCTTGGCTGGTCGAACCTCAAGATATTCTTCCGGCTGATGCTTCCGCTTTCCTGGAGCTCCATCGCAGCAGGCACCGTGCTTGCCTTCGCCCGAGCCTTGGGGGAATTCGGCGCCACGTTGTTCCTAGCGGGCAACTACGTTGGCTTGACCCGCACCATCCCCATAGCCATCTACTTCGAGTGGATGAACGGAAGAAGCGATGTCGCCCTTTTCTGGACGGTCATCATCATCATCATCAGCTTCATCGTGATACTCTTCATCAACTTATGGGGAAGAAGGACCACGAAGTACCGCAGGAGGATAGAGGAATGAAGAGGTCGTCGCAGTGACCCTTGAAGTAGCCATAAAGAAACGCTTCCCCACCTTCGAACTGGATGTGGCCTTCGAGGCCGCTTCCGAGACCTTAGGCTTCCTGGGGGCGTCAGGCTGCGGCAAAAGCCTGACGCTTCGCTGCATCGCGGGCATAGAGACGCCTGATGAAGGCCACATCATTGTGAACGGGAAGACCTTCTTCGACAAGAAGCGCCGCATCAACCTGAGCCCACAGGAACGCAAGACCGCGCTGTTGTTCCAGAACTACCGGCTGTTCCCCAACCTGAACGTGGCGCAGAACGTGGCGGCAGGCATCGGGGGCAAGGTGTCCCGGAAGGAACGCGACCGTCTGGTGGATGCCGAACTGAGGCGCTTCAGCCTGGGAAGCTTCGAGAAGCGCTACCCCGCCCAGCTTTCAGGGGGGCAGCAGCAAAGGGTGGCATTAGCGCGCATGCTTGCGGCCGCCCCGGGCATCCTGATGCTCGACGAGCCTTTCAGCGCCCTGGATTCGCACTTGAAAGGCGTGCTTGAGCAGAACCTGGTCAGCCTTTTCGATGCTTTTGACGGGACCATCCTGTATGTGAGCCACGACATAGACGAAGCCTTGCGCTTCTGCGACCGTATCGCGGTGGTCGAAGACGGGCGCATCGTTGAGCTGAGCCGTGGCAAAGACCTGGTGAACAACCCACAGAGCCTGGCATCCATCAAGCTTTTGGGCTGCAAGAACGCCACCGATGCCCAATACGTGGACGAGCATCGCGTGCGCCTGCCCAAGTGGGGCATAGAGCTTACGACCGCCCAGCCCGTTCCCGAAGAAGTGAGGCACTTGGGCATCCGGGCTTCGTTCCTGGTTGCGATTGCCCACCATACGGCGAACGAGCCGTCAATGAACAGGGAGAACGTATTCAGGGTGCGGGTCGAACGGGTATCCGATGCCCGTTTCGAGCGCATGGTGCTGCTCGCTTTCATGGACCGCGCGGATTTCGGGGTGCCGGTGGTGATGGCCAGCGATGACGAGATGAGGTTCCTGCACCAGCACGTGTTCTGGCGTGTCGATACCCTGAACGTGCCCGAAGGCCAGCTTCCCCGGCAAGGGGATGAGCTTCTTATCCACATCCCCCCGGACAAGCTCTACCTCACGGTTTGTTGACCGATGGCCTGCCGTGGCTGTCCCGCCTGGTCCCTCTGTCCCGCCCTGAACCGTCCCTGTGTCCCGCGATGGCGGGCCGCCAGAAATCTTCCCCCTCGCGCAGACGGCCATTCTCTAGTACAATGACCTTGATACTTGACGAGAACGAGACAGGTAAAAAGGGGGTTTATGAAAGACAAACATGGTCGCTCCATCGACTACCTGCGCATATCCTTGACTGACCGCTGCAACCTGCGCTGTTTATACTGCATGCCCGAAGAAGGGGTCGAGCAGCTGTTGCACGATGAGATACTGCGCATCGAAGAGATCGAGCGCATCGTCGGCGTCGCTGCCACCATGGGCATCACGCGCGTCCGACTGACCGGCGGGGAGCCCCTGGTGCGCAAAGGGGTGGTAGACCTGGTCAGGACCATTGCGTCCATTCCCGGCATCGAACGGATCGCTATGACGACCAATGGGATCTTGTTGCCCCGCATGGCTGACAGCCTCAAACATGCAGGCCTTGCACGGGTGAACATATCGCTTGACACCCTCGACCACGCCCAATACCGCATGATAACCCGCAGCGGAAACCTGGATGACGTCTTGTCTGGAATCGATGCGGCATTGCGGGTCGGCTTCAACCCCGTCAAGATAAACGCAGTCACGGTGCGAAGCTTGAACCAGGACTTCTTGGCCTATGCAAAGCTTTCCCTCGATCGCCCTTTGCATGTGCGTTTCATCGAGTACATGCCGGTTGGTGAAAGCTCGGGGACCGATGGCTGCGGATGGGGCGAGGAAGACGTCGTACCCAGCGAAGAAGTGCTTGAGAACATCAACAGGAACGCGCAGGCGGAAGGCCTTGGCCACTTGCTCCCGGCTAACGGCGTCGGCAAGCCTGAGGGATGGGGCCCAGCCCGTTACTTCGCGTTCAAGGGCGCCTTGGGCACGGTCGGCTTCATTTCCCCGCTCTCGCGGCACTTCTGTTCTGAGTGCAACCGTTTGCGCCTGACTGCCGATGGCAAACTGCGCCCCTGCCTGTTCTCTGACGAGGAATACGACCTGCGCCAGGCTTTGCGCGAGGGCAGTGACGACGCCCTGCGGCAGGTGCTTGAGACAGCCCTGCAGGCAAAGCCAGACGAACATCACGACAAGGTGGGGACCGAACGCGGCATGAGCCAGATAGGCGGCTAGCTGTGGGCAAGACCACAAGCCTTCCGAAGGCCGCAGGACCGCTCAGGCCGGTGTGCCGTCAATCCCGCTGAATGTTCCCGAATGCATGAGAGGTACCCAAGATGGATGAGAACCTGACCCATATCGACGAAAAAGGCGATGTCCGCATGGTGGATGTCTCGGCCAAGGCGGATACCCAGCGCCAGGCAATAGCCGAAGGCTTCATAGCAATGGCTCCTGCCACCTTGGCCCTTATCACTGAAGGCAAGGCGGCAAAGGGCGATGTCCTTGCCTGTGCCCGGGTGGCGGGGGTGATGGCCGCCAAACAGACGGCATCGATAATCCCTATGTGCCATCCCCTCAACATCACCAAGGCAAAGATAAGCTGCGAACCGGTCGATGCAGGCGAACGTGGTGATGGCAAAGTCGGTATCCGTGTCTTGGCGACCTGTGGCGTGACCGGCAAGACTGGCATCGAGATGGAAGCCCTCACTGCTGCCAGCGTTGCCTGCCTGACCATCTATGACATGTGCAAGGCCGTAGACCGAGGCATGGAGATAACAGAAGTGCGCCTGCTGCGAAAGGAAGGCGGCAAGTCAGGCCTTTGGGAAAGGGCCACGCCCTAACTTGCCCGCACCCAACACTCAGGCACCCCGCCGCACCCCGCCGCACCCTGACCGGCAGCCCGCACACAGCCCGCACTCTGGCCGGCAGCCCGCACCCCGCCCGCACCCAGCACTCAAGCACCAGCCCGCACCCCTCATCCCGCCCGCACCCAACACTCAGGCACCCCGCCCGCACCCTGGCCTTCTGCTTCGGCCACCATCGCGGTTGGCTGTCACGGGCACTGCTTGCAGGTGTGGTACAATGATGCGGAGCAACTTGGAAGCACAGAAAGGAAAACGATGTCAGGGCATTCAAAGTGGGCGACAACCAAACACCGTAAGGCGGCGCAGGACGCCAAGCGCTCGGCGCTCTTCTCAAAGCTGTCACGCAACATCACGGTGGCAGCAAAGGAAGGCGGCGACCCAAGCCCCGAGAACAACGCCTCCTTGGCGGCAGCCGTTGAAAAGGCAAAAAGCTATTCACTTCCCAAAGATAAGATAAAAAGCGCCATTGACAAGGCATTTTCAAGCGGTAAGGATGCAGCCAACTATGAAACAGTCATCTACGAGGGCTATGGGCCTGCGGGGGTAGCGGTCTATTGCGAGGCATTGACCGACAACCGCAACCGAACTGCTGCCGACGTGCGCAGCGCTTTCTCGCATTCCGGGGGCAACTTGGGCACCTCGGGGTCGGTTGCCTTCCAGTTCGAGAGGAAAGGCCAGATAATCATAGACACCTCTGCCTGCCCCGACGAAGACGAGTTCATGCTTGCGGTCGCCGAGGCCGGGGGCGACGATTACGAGAACGCCGAAGATGAATGGATAGTCTACACTGCCCCCACCGAGCTGATGGCGGTCAAAAAGGCACTCGATGAGGCTGGTATTGAAACGAAAGGCGCCGAACTGGTCATGGAGCCGACCACGCCGACACAGGTCAGCGTGAGCGAAGCGAAGAAGGTCATGCGCCTCATCGACAAGCTGGAAGAGCTGGAGGATCTGCAGAACGTGTACCACACGATGGACATCACCGACGAGATTGCCGCCGCTTTGGACGAGTAGCCTGATGGGCGATGCCACCGACCAGAAAACAGCTTTGAGTGTGGCTGACGATGCCGTCGAGAAGGCGGCGGGTGTCCTGCTGGCGGGTAGCCCCGTCATGTTCCCTACCGATACGGTATACGGGCTTGGCCTTGCCGTCGGCATCGCACAGAGCCTCCATGTCCTGTGCGACATCAAGGGGCGAGACCATGGAAAACCGGTTGCGTGGCTGGTAGAAGGCCCCCAAGCGCTCGAGCGGTATGGCATGGCGGTGCCGGACTACGCCTTGGGGCTTGCAGCACGTTATTGGCCAGGCCCTCTGACGCTGGTCGTGCAAGCGTCCGCGGCGGTGCCTGTGGCCTTTCGGGCGCCTGATGGAAGCATCGCCTTGCGCATGCCGGACCACGCGCTGGCGCAGGCGCTGATCAAAAGGGTCGCGGTTCCCTTGGCAACCACTTCTGCCAACCTGAGCGGGCAGGCGCCCCCCCGTTCCTTCGACGAGGTTGATGCCCGTTTGCGGGAAGTGGTGCCCTTTTCCCTGGTCGGCAGCCAACCCGGAAGCGGCATCGCTTCCACGGTGATCGATTGCACAAAAGAAAGCCCTACGGTGCTTCGTGAGGGCAGCATCGTACTGACAGAGGTATAATATACCGGAAAGAATCAAGCCGGTGATTTCCGGGGGGCGGCATCGCTTGGAGCAAACCAACCGAAGAACGCACAGAAAGCTACGAATGCACAGAAAGCTACGAATGCACAGAAAGCCCCGATAAATGAACCAGAAAAAGCCAAACAACAAACAACGACAGGAGGGGATGCTATGGAAAACCAGGAAAGGCAACTCAACACAACCCCAGGAGTAAGGCTTGCCAAGCTCGGCTTCCGTTCAAGCGATGGCGAGACACAGATAAAAGCGCTTCTCTGGACGCCCGAAGGCACCCACACACCACCGAAGGCCATCATCCAGCTGGTGCATGGCATGGCCGAACACATAGGGCGGTATAACGATTTCGCCAACTTCCTTGCTGGCCAGGGCTATGCCGTATGCGCTCACGACATGATAGGCCATGGTTTCAGCATCCAGGATCCGAAGAAGCAGAGCTGCATCCCCTTGGCCAATGGGAAGGAACTGCTCATCGAAGACATCCATGAGCTGCGCAAGACGGTGGCTTCCCGCTACTCGCAACAGACGCCCTATGTCTTGTTCGGCCATTCGATGGGATCCTACCTTTTGCGTTCCTATATCGCCCGCCATGGGTCAGGCCTTGCCGGGGTGGTCTTGTGCGGCACCGGGCAGCTCCCCGTAGCGTTCTCGTGGCTTGCCCATACCCTGGCAGTTGTCATGGCGCGCTTCAAGGGCGAGGACTACCGAAGCCCCCTTTTGCAGAACATGGGGGTCGGTGCCTATGCGAAGCGCATCGAGAACGCCCGGACCGGGTGTGACTGGCTTTCAACCGACGAGGCCGTCGTCGATGCCTATATCGCCGACCCCTTGTGTGGCCTGCCCTTCTCGGTGGGAGCGAATGCAGCGCTCACCGATATAACGGGCGAAGTGGCCCATGCCTCTTGTGCCGCTAAAGTTCCCAAAGAACTTCCCCTCTTCTTCATCGCGGGCGCCTGTGACCCTGTGGGCGATTTCGGCAAAGGGGTGCGGGATGCGGCTTCCCTTATGCAGAGGGCAGGGCTTCGGCAGGTCGATGTGAGGATCTATGAGGGAATGCGCCACGAGATACTGAACGAGACCGACAAACAGACCGTCTATGACGATGTGGCGCAATGGATCGCTTCGGTGTTGGAGACAGCCCCAACCAAACAAAAAGGCTGATCCGATGCCCAAAGAATTCGTTGTTGCGCTTGACCAGGGAACCACCTCTTCACGGGCAGTCCTTTTCGATAGGCGGGGAGAAGTGCGCGGCCTTGCCCAGCAGGCCTTCAAGCAGATCTATCCCCAGCCTGGCTGGGTCGAGCACGACCCCCGCGAGGTGCTTTCCTCGCAATTCGGCGCTTTGACCAAGCTGTTGGTCTCACACGACATCCATCCCGACCAGATAGACAGCATTGGGGTGACCAATCAGCGTGAGACCACGGTGATATGGGACCGCCAGACGGGGGCTCCCGTCTATAACGCCATCGTGTGGCAGTGCCGTCGGACTGCTGGCATCATTGAAGAGGTCTGTGGCGACCCGGACATCGCCCGAAGGATCACCGAGACCACAGGTCTGGTGCCTGATGCCTATTTCTCGGCAAGCAAGATAAAGTGGATCCTTGACACGGTGCCGGGGGCGCGGGCAGCCGCCCAGCAGGGCAGGCTGTGCTTCGGCACCATTGATTCTTGGCTCATCTGGTCATTCACCCAGGGAAAGGTGCATGCCACCGATGTGACCAATGCAAGCCGCACCATGCTGTTCGACATCCACCAGGGCGCCTGGTCGCCTTGGCTCTGCGAGCTCTTCGACATACCACCTTCCCTGTTGCCAGAGGTGAGGCCGTCGGCGGGCTTCTTCGGAACGACCGCACACCCCGGCACCGCGAGCGGCATCCCGATATGCGGTGTGGCAGGCGACCAACAAGCGGCTTTGTTCGGGCAATGCTGTTTCGAGGCAGGCCAGGCAAAGAACACCTATGGCACCGGCTGTTTCCTCTTGATGCATACCGGCCAGACAGCCTGCGCCTCAGGCCACCGGCTGGTGACCACCATCGCTGCTTCCGCACCAGGGCAGGCCCGTTTGGAATATGCGCTGGAAGGCAGCGTTTTCGTTGCCGGCGCCCTTATCCAATGGTTGCGCGACGAGCTGGGTTTGATCGAATCGGTGGAGGAAGCGGAGGCTTTGGCCTCAAGCGTGCCCGATACCGCAGGCGTCTATGTGGTGCCTGCGTTCACCGGCCTGGGTGCGCCGTACTGGGATGCCGAGGCCAGGGGCGCCATCTATGGGTTGACGCGTGGCACAGGCCGGGCACATCTTGCCCGGGCAGCGCTGGAATCCCTTGCTTACCAGGTGTCCGACCTTTTGGAGGCCATGGAAGCGGACGCGGGGACAAAGGTCGGCATCCTGCATGTCGATGGCGGCGCCTCGAACAACGATTTCCTCATGCAGTTCCAAAGCGACATACTGGGATGCCGTCTTGCCCGGCCTCAGAGCATCGAATCGACCGCTGCAGGCGCAGCCTATCTGAGCGGGCTTTCAACCGGCTTCTGGAAGGATGTGGATGAATTGAGGGCGCTGGGCGCCCCTGCCCGTCTGTTCGAGCCGAACATGACCGAAGAAATGCGCAGAGCCAGACTTATGGGCTGGTCAGAAGCACTATACCGGACTCGGGGCTCAACAAGGGCAGAAGGGCCGGAGCAGCCATAAGGAAACCGGCGGGCTGCATGAGGCCAGAAGGGCTGCTTCTCGCTGAAGGCCGCAGGATGTCCAGAGGCTGCCTGCGGACAGCTTCTGTGCTGCACGAGGCCAGAAGTTCCCCAAGCTGGCTGAAGGAGCACGGAAGGAAGTCAGGATAAAAGACAGGATAAGGAAAAGCCCCCGTTATCGGTTGGGCTTGAAGGACGAAAGGCGCAAACATGGATATCTCGCTTGCATCAGACCATGCGGGCTTTTACCTTAAACAGCATATGGCCGCCTACCTGGCCGCAAAGGGGCACCAGGTGACCGACCGCGGGCCTGAAGATGAGGCGCGGGTCGATTACCCGGATTATGCCGCCAAGGTGGCAGCCGACGTGTCCGGTGGTTTGACCGAAAAGGGCATCCTTATCTGCGGAACAGGTATAGGGATGGCCATAGCCGCAAACAAGTGCCCCGGTATCCGGGCAGCCAACGTGGCAAGCCCTGCCTTTGCCGCCCTTGCACGGGAACACAACGATGCGAACATCGTGTGCCTCTCTGCCCGCTTCATCGACGCCTCCACGAACGAGGCAATCGTGGACGCCTTCCTCGCGACCGCGTTCGCAGGCGGCCGTCACCAGGAAAGGGTTGACAAGATAAGCTGTCTTGAAGCACAATGCGAATGAGAGCGCCACGCAGGCAATGAACGTCATGCGGGCGAAAGCGCCACGCGGGCGAGAACGCCGCGCAAGCGAAAGCGCCATGCGGGCAGAGAGCGCCACGCCGGCAATGAGCGCCATGCAGGCGAGGGCGCCACGCAAGCGAAAGTGCCACGCGGGCGAGAGCGCCATGGCGCAGACCCCGTCAAGGCAGCGACGCACCAATGGATGAAACCGGCGCATGCGTACAGGTTCTTGAGCCCGAACGAGGGAAGGAAGTCTGGGCTTGAGCCAAAGGCCAGTGAGACGGGCCAAGGCACGAAAAACAAAAAGCGATTGATAGGAGCCGATATGAAAGAAGCCACATCACCAGCACACACCCCCTTTGTCCGAGCAATCCGGGCACTTGCACTCATGTTGCTTGCGGGGGCTTTGGGGCTTGCTCTTGTGGCCTGCGCCCCAAAGACCGACGCGGAGGTCTTGCGAGAAGGGATCAGCTCTGAGCTCGATCCGATAAAGAACCTCGACAGCGCCACCCTTGAGACCATCCTGGCAGGCTTTACTGCAGAGGCCGACCTGACAAGCATAGGTGTGGACAACGCCGAGTTCTGCAAGGCGGTCTTTGCCGGATTCGACTACAAGATCGAGAACGTGATCATCCACGACAAAGAAGCGAAAGTCGAGACCACCTTTACGGCGAAAGACCTCATGGCGGCCATGGCGGACTACCAGGCCAAGGCAGTTGAGCTGGTGAACAGCCCTGCGGTCAGCAGCATGAGCATAGAAGAGCTGAACAGGAAGAAGGGTGCCCTGTTGATGGAATGCATGGATGCTGCCCCCTTCAAGACGGTAACCATCGATCTGCCTTGCAAGTTGGAGGGGAGCACCTGGAAGCCGACTGCAGGCTTCTATGTTGCCCTGAACAGCATCTTCATAAACGAAGAGACCCCCGCATCCGCCGGATAGGCCCACACGGCCAACACCGCAACCCTCGGCTTCCCGGCGCCCTCCCAACGGCATCTTCCCGGCTTCCCGCACGGCTTCCCTGGTGAGCGCCCGGCGGCCATCTTCCCGGCTTCCCGGCTCCCCGCACGGCTCCCCTGGTGAGCGCCCGGCGGCCATCTTCCCGGCTTCCCGGCTCCCCGCACGGCCATCTTCCCCCTTTCCCCAGGTCACCGGATGCCTGCAACCCTCGGCTTCCCGGCGGCCTCCAACGGCATCTTCCCAGCTTCCCGGAAAACTTTACACAGATTTGATGATTGCCAGACATCCATTTGATGCATAAGCCCCAATATGGAATGCAACAGTGGCCTTGGGGGCTACGAACGTCATTCAAGAAAGAGGGAAGTATGCGCAAGAAGCTTGTTGGTATGGTGTTGGGCGTGATGATGTTGGCGGGCCTGGCCTTTGTGGGCGGGTGCGGGAATGCTGGCGCGTCTTCAGGGGGCGATGGCTCGTCGCAGCCTACCGGTCCGATATCGGTGTTCACCCGCGAAGACGGTTCAGGCACCCGGGGTGCCTTCATCGAGCTCTTCGAGGTTCAGGAAAAGGATTCAAGCGGCAAGACCGTCGACATGACCACCACTTCGGCTTCAATCACCAATTCGACCTCTGTCATGATGACCTCGGTCGCCGGTGATAAGAGCGCCATCGGCTATATCTCGCTCGGCTCGCTCAACGACACCGTGAAAGCCCTTAAGATAGATGGGACGGAAGCCACCACGGCCAACGTGAAGAGCGGCAGCTACAAGATAGTGCGCCCCTTCAACATAGCGACGAAGTCAGGCCTTTCGGCAGTCGCCCAGGATTTCGTCGACTTCATCATGAGCGCTGAAGGCCAGAAGGTCATCGCCGACAACGGCTATATCGCCGTGGATGAGGCGGCCAAGGCGTACAAGTCGTCCGGCAAGACCGGCAAGGTCATCGTTGCTGGATCTTCCTCGGTCACTCCGGTCATGGAAAAGCTTGCCGAGGAATACAAGAATCTCAACCCCGGTGTCACCATTGAGGTGCAGATGTCCGATTCGACCACCGGTATGAACATGGCCAAGGAAGGCACCTGCGATATCGGTATGGCCTCGCGCGAGCTGAAGGATTCCGAGACCTCGGAAGGGCTCAAGTCGACCACTATCGCCCAGGACGGCATCGCTGTCATCGTGAACAAGGATGTCGCGCTTGACGGGCTTACCAAAGAACAGGTGAAGGAAGTCTATACCGGTGCGATAAGCACCTGGGAAGACCTTCTGTAGGAGGTTCTGCGACAAAGGAGCTTGGCCTGATGCCGAAGCATGTCATAAAAGAAGGTGCCGCACGGTTCATCTTCATCGCATCCGCAGGGATATCCATCCTTGCGGTTGCGCTTATCTGTGTCTTTCTCTTCGCAAACGGGGTGCCGGCCTTAAGCCAGATAGGGCTACCCGATTTCCTGTTCGGCATGAACTGGCGCCCTGCGAACGACCTGTATGGGATATTCCCCATGATAGTGGGCTCGATCTATGTGACGGCAGGCGCCATCCTGGTGGGGGTTCCTGTCGGTCTGCTCACTGCCATCTTCCTCTCGCGTTTCGCAAGCGGCAGGGTGGCACGCATCATCAACCCGGGTGTCCAGCTTCTGGCGGGCATACCTTCCGTGGTCTACGGCTTTTTTGGGCTGGTCATCATTGTGCCTTTCATCAGAAGCGTGGCTCCGGGCAACGGGCTTTCACTGCTGGCTGCCTCTATTCTGCTGGGCATCATGATCTTGCCTACCATCATCACGGTGGCGAAGAACTCGCTTGATGCCGTTCCTCAGAAATACTACGAAGGGGCGCTGGCTTTAGGGGCAGACCACGAAAGGGCCACCTTCAGGGTGCTGGTGCCGGCCGCGCTGTCGGGCATCATGGCTGGTGTGGTCTTGGGCGTCGGCAGGGCTATCGGCGAGACCATGGCCGTTGTCATGATAGCCGGGAACCAGCCGGTCATCCCTGAATCGCTTTTCAATGGCGTGCGCACCATGACCGCCAACATCGTGCTTGAGATGGGCTATGCTGCCGACCTGCACCGGGGCGCCCTTATTGCCACCGGTGTCGTCCTGTTCGTGTTCATCCTTCTGATAACCTTGCTCTTCAACGCGATAAAGAAAAGGAGCGAGGTGCGATGAGGTTCGGTAATCTGCCAGCCCCTGAGACCGGGGGCTCTTTTGCGAAAGGCCAAAGCCCGGCTTCGGGCACCTCAGGTGCGTTTGGTGCCGCAGGTGCCACGGGCGTTGCTGCTGCCGCTGCCGCCGCAGGCGCGTCATCGGAAGGCATGATGCACTTCGATCGCTGGGATGCCCTGTTCGAGCAGGTGCGGGAAAAGAACACCAAGCATCGCAGGCTGGTATCGCGCCTCTTGCGCCTGGCGGTCTATCTGGGGGCTGTGGTCACGGTGGCGGTGCTTGCCTTCGTGGTCGGTTATATCCTGGCAAAGGGTATACCGGCGCTGAGACCTGAGCTCTTTGCATGGGAATACACCTCGGTCAACGTGTCACTGGTGCCCGCGCTGATAAACACCGTGCTGATGGCGGCGCTTGCCTTGCTTTTGGCAGTTCCCTTTGGGGTCGGATCGGCCATCTACCTGGTTGAATATGCGAAGCGTGGATCGCGTTTCGTCCAACTGGTGCGGGTGACCACCGAAACCCTTCAAGGAATCCCTTCTATCATCTACGGCCTTTTCGGCATGCTGTTCTTCGTCACGGCACTCCATTGGAACCTCTCGCTCATGGCAGGCGCCTGCACCCTGGCCATCATGATACTGCCGGTCGTCATGCGCACGAGCGAAGAAGCCCTGCTTGCAGTGCCCGATGCCTACCGCGAAGGTGGCTTCGGGTTAGGGGCAGGGCGCTTGCGCACCGTTTTCCGCTGCGTGTTGCCCAGTGCCTTGCCAGGCATCCTGGGGGGCGTTATCCTCGGCCTGGGGCGTGTCGTCGGCGAAGTGGCCGCCCTGATATTCACGGCTGGCTCCATTGCCCAGGTGCCTTCCTTTGCAACTGAGGGTTTTTGGGCCCTTTTCGATTCTGCCCGTACCTTGGCGGTGCATATGTATGCGCTGGCAAGCGAAGGCCTGCATATCAACGAGACCTATGCCACGGCAGTCGTACTGCTGGTGCTCGTAGCACTATTGAACCTGGGGGCGAGCAAGGCAGCCCGCACGATGAGTAAAGGAAACAACGATGACTGAGACTGCGCTGAAGACCCGTCCTGCTACCGCTCCTCAAGGCACCGCAGCGCGAGGCTA
>JAIRPR010000121.1 GCA_031256895.1 Coriobacteriaceae bacterium | reverse complement strand
CCTCTGAGCCGTCAGGTGGTGTGCGTCGCTTTGCTCCGGTTAGAGGAAAAGACTTGACGGCTTTACACGATTAGTGTAATCTTACACTAATCGTGTAAAGGAGACCTTTGGATCGTTTGACCTTCATAGCGCGTTGTGACACCCTTTTGAAGCTCATCAGGGCAGAAGCAGGCCTTACCCAGGAACAGATGGCCTATATCCTGGGACTCTCGAAGAAGACCTTGGTGGATATCGAAAAGGAACGCAGATCGCTGGGTTGGATGGGCAGCGTTGTACTGTGTACGCTTTTCCAAGACAGTGAAGTGCTTTCAGGCTTCTTTGGAGGACGGCCTGACGACATCATCATGGCCTTGGCTCTGGAGGGCAAGGCTTTTTCTTATCATCATGTCCGCAGCGGAAGAATCTGGTGGACAACGCTTTATCAGAATGCCGCATACAGCATCCAACAAAACATCATATCCCAGCATTATCGCCTCTTGAGCCAAGACGGGTGCCGTATCGCTTCTTCCTTTGATATCGATGACCTGCTGCCCCTGTTCAATAAGCCGATTTCTGCCCCCGTGCCTCCCCCTGTCTCTCCAACAACCCCCGACTACAACGCTGCTGCAGCACATCCATCAACGCCCGACAACATTTCCAAGAGTACCCCGATGAAAAGGAGTGACCATGGTTGATATGTGGAATATCGTTCTCGTTCTTGCTGTTTTGTTCTTGGTCTGCCTGATCGTGATTGCGTTCTTGCTCTTTCAGATTGCGAGCAAGAACAAGAAAAAGCCCCCAACAGGCCAGCCTTCTGAATACGGTGGCGAACAGCCCCCTTGGCAAGGCTTTGCCCCACCCGATCCGCAAGCCCGCATCCCCATGCCGTGGGAACAGGCACAGATGCAGCCTTATGGCCAGGCACCCCTGTCTGGGCAAGTCCCCTTCCCTGACCAGGCACCCCTGTCTGGGCAAGTCCCCTACCCCGAACAGGTGCCTCTTCCCGCGCAAGTTACCTTGCCTGACCAGGCACCCCTTTACGGACAGATGCCCCAGCCGGCTCAAGTGCCCATTCCCGGACAAACACCTCCCCACATTCCTCAAGGAATCACGCAGGGGGAAGCAGCCTCGGTGGTCTTCGCCACACAAACCTTCGACCCCATGCCTCATGAGGCATCTGCCCCTGGCGCACCCCTGCCCCCCCCTATGCGCCCATCTTCATGCCTCCACAACCTTCTGGCTCCAAGCCGGTCAAAGACCGCTCTTTCGAGAACATCTTCGGCAAGAACATATTGGGCATCGCAGCCGCAATCCTTGTGTTCTTGGGCCTCATCTTCTTGGGCTTCCTTGTTGTGCCTTCGTTCACCGATATGGTGAAGATCATCCTGATGTTCTTCACCAGTCTGGTACTCACCGCCGGAGGATACTTACTCAACAGGCGTTATGCGAACAACTTCACCAAAGCCCTCCTGGGCACCGGCCTGGGCGCATTCTTCATCTCGATCCAGATGACCCATCTATACTTCAATGCTCTCAATGAGATAGCCACTTTTGCCTTTTTGTTGGTTTGGATGGCGGCATCATTCTTTATCGCCCGCCAGACAGAATCGCTCTTAGTGGCTATCGTCGCCCACGCTGGCATGGTCTTTTCGGTATGTGCGGGCTATAGTGTGGGCATCTCTGACGAAAAGGTGCTCCTTCTCTTGGTCTACCAGCTGGTGTCCACGGTGCTCATCGTTGTCGGAAACCTGTTCTGCTGCAAGAAGATGTACCGATTCGGCCTGTTTGCCTCCCTTTTCCTCACGGTGTTTGCCTCGGTTGTCATGTGGTCGTACTTTATGGGATCGGGGGCTTCCTTTCATTCCTCCCTTGCTGTCCCCTTGATCGCGGGCGCATTCGTCATACAGTTCCTCGGGAGCAGCTTCTTGTCCTATCTTCTGTTCGTCTCGATCGTGCGCACGAAGAACAGCGGCGTACAGATACCCCTTCAGATGCTCAACCTCTTGCTCTGGCTTCTTGCCCTTGGGGTGGACATCGCGCTTTTGTTGGGCAAGCTGTACCTGGTGCTGGTGAACCCAGCCAGCGCCTTTCCTTTCGAGACCTATGAGTCGATACCTTTGGCCTTGGCCGTGTGCCTGGCCCTTGTGTATGGGGTTGCCTTCCTTATCGTTTTGTTGCGCAGGAAGCTCACCTTTGACAGCAGCCTCGAGAATTTCACGGTGCTTTTCCTTGTCATAGCCTCTTGTTTGGCGCTTGTCATACAACTGACAGTCAATTGGTTCGATTCTGTGCGTCTCCTTTATCCCTTCGCCTATTCGCAAGATCCCTCTTCCAGCATCAACATCGACCTGAGTCCTTCTATCCTTTATTTCATCGTGCCGATGCTTGCTTGTGTTGCGTTCTATCGCTTGACCAGGAGCCAGCTTTTCATATACAGCGCCCTGGTGTGTGGTGCCATCGATGCGGCCCATCTGTTCCTGTCCGGCTATGGCGAACTGACCCGCGTAGGCACGGCAGGGCTGTCATTCGGATACCTGCTCCTTCTGCTTGCGGCGGGCTTCCTTCTTTATCGGATCACGAAAGACCGGCAACATTTTGCTGAGGTCTTCAAGATCTGGATGCTTGTCGTTTTCGAGGTCTCCGCGACCAGCATTGCGGTCTTTCATTCCGGGCAACGCGGAATCGAGATGTTGCTGTATACCCAAGCCTTCCTCTTGATTGTGCTTCTTATCCCCTTGCTTGTCTTGCGTTTCATCAAAAAGGACACACCTGCAAGCTTCTTCCGGGTGAATGAGTTCTGCGTCATCCTGTTGGCCTGCCTTATGCTTTCCTCCTATGGTGAAAACGGGCCTCTGCTTCCCGTCGCCTTCGTCTATGGGGTTGCAATCCTGCTTGCCCTTTTCCTTGTGTTTGACCGCCTGCGCAGGCTGGCCTTCCAAAGCGCCCTGGCCTTGCGTGACCCCAGCTATCCCTTTCCTCGCACGAACAGCGACATACTGAGCGCCATTGCCATCCATCTTCTCGGTCTTTCGGCAATCCAGAACCTGACCTCCTTGTTTGACCTCTCCTTTTCCTTCAGCTTCTTCAACATGGTTCTCGCGTTGGTGATCGTGGGATGCGGCTTTTGGACACGTGCACGGTGGATGCGCCTCTACGGGCTGGTCATCACCTTATTGTGCGTCTTGAAGCTTGTGCTTCTCGATGTGGGCGGCCTTGACGCGCCCATGCGGGTCGTCGCCTTCATCGGCGGCGGCATCATCTGTTTCGGCATCAGTGCCCTTTACAACTTCGCCGTTAAACGCTTCAAGGAAAGGGAAGACTGACCTCATGCCGTTGCGATGTCTCTAGCAGCAAGGTGATGTCCGCATAAACAGGGTAACCAGGAAAGCTGGCCTTATGCCATCGCGATGTCTCTAGCAGCAAGGTGATGTGCGCATCAACAGGGTTGACCAGGAAAGCTGGCCTTACGCCATCGCGATGTCTATGGCAGCAAGGTTCTGAGGGACAAAAGAGCCCTTGACGCAGGCTCTGACGGCTTCCCGCAGGTCAGCTATCGTCAGCATTGCGCATTCGGATGCGTTTGTCGCTGGGTCGCCAGACCATTCATTTGCGGCAACGCCATCCGAGAAGCTGGCCGTTTGCCGTGATGCGAACTGCAAGGCTTTTGCCAACAGTATGGTGTTCAGAACCTTGCGGCTTCCGGCTTGGGCACAGAGGCTTTCATCATCCACCACCAATACGGCATCCAAAGCCTTTTCCAGATAGCCTATCATTTGAGAGGCATCATAGCCAGCCCCCGCCAAGGCAGCCGAGACCGGCTGTACCCCCGATGATGCTGTTACCAACAGGCCTTTTCGAGAAAGATAAGGCAGGACGCGCACTGCCTCTGCCGGTTCGAACGCAATGAGCAGATCGGCATGGTGCAAAGGAACCAAGGGGCAGGCGATCTCTTCGCCTTGGTTCCCTATGCGTACGTGCGAAACAACGCTGCCTCCGCGCTGCGCCATGCCTATAGTCTCTGCGCTGCGCACCTTCCACCCGTGCCCTTTGGCAGCCTGGGCTAAGATCTTTGCTGCAAGCACTGTTCCCTGCCCGCCGATGCCGGTCAGAATGATATTAATCATGGGGCTCACCGCCTGAGAGAATGTGTTCGGTGATGGCCTGTTCCAGGGCCCTCGTGGCGTCCTGACCCAAAGCTGTCGAAGCCGTCTGCTTCAAGGTGCCTGCGGCGGCTGGCATCGTGGCTCCTGTTCCTTCTTCGTCTGTGGGCGGCACGATTGAGCCGAACGGGCACACCGGCACACAAAGGCGGCACCCGGTGCATTGCCCCGCATTCACAAAAGCTGCTCTTGTTTCCTGGTTAAAGCCGATGGCAGGACAGCCTATCTCGGTGATGCATTTCTTGCAGCCGATGCATGACGGGGCAACCTGGACCGGTTCTTGCGGCTTCACCAGCGTGATGCAAGGTGCCTTGTAGACAAGGGCAGAAGGGCCTTCTGCTTCGATGGCTTCCTTGGCTGCCAAGATTCCTTCTTCAAGGTTGAAGGGGTTTGCGCTCACGATGTGCTTGAAGCCCACTGCACGCAGAAGCTGTTCAATCGGGATGCCCGGGCGCCGCTGCCCCATGAGCGTCTCACCGGTGCCGGGATGAGGCTGTGCGCCCGTCATGGCGGTGATCGAATTATCCAAAACCACCAGGCAGATTTCGTGCCCGTTATAGACAGCGTTGACAATACCGGTAAGCCCACTGGCAAAGAAGGTGGAATCGCCCACGAAGGCAAGGCATTTCTTGCCGCTAGCCGCGTGCCCTTCGGCCACCGAGAAGCCTTGTGCCATGGTGATGCCCGCACCCATGCAGAGGCAGGTGTCAACCGCATCCAGTGGCAATGCATTGCCCAGGGTGTAACAGCCGATGTCCCCACAGAGGACTGCTTCGCGCCTCAAAGCCTTGAGGGCCCGTTTTATCGCGTAGAAGCTGCCCCGATGCGGGCAGCCGGCGCATAAGACAGGGGGGCGCAACGGCAGGTCGGGAGGTTCTGGCAAGGCAGCCAGAACCAAAGGATCGGGTGTTGCAAGAAAATCCGTCATACCGAAGTAGGCCACGATCCTTTGAAGCGTATCATCTATGGTGTTTTCGCCCCGGTCAAGCGTATGCCCGGTAAGCTTACCGTACACTTCATACGAAGCATGCAGCTTGCCGCAAAGCTTGAGCAGCTCGTCTTCCAGCACGTGGTCGAGCTCTTCGAAGACCAGCACGGAATCAAGCCCTTGGACGAAATCCTGCACCAAGGCTTCCGGGAAGGGATAGGGTGTTCCCACCTGCATGAAACGATATGCTGGAATCATGCTTCCCTCGTTACCATCAGGGAAGGAACCAGGGGCGCAAGAGGCTGCGTTGACGAAATGTTTCCTCAACAGCTCAAGCGCCTCTTGGACGTACGAGGCGCTCACACCCCCCGCTACGATTCCTAACCGAGGGGCTTGATTGGCGAAGGCTTGGGCCATGGCCTCGCCGGCATTCCCCGCGGTCTTCCCGGCCTCGTCTGCCTTCGGCGCAGCTTCGTCGGCCTTCTGAGCAGCTTCGTCGGCATTCTGAGCAGCTTCGCCGGCCTTCGGCGCAGCTTCGTCGGCATTCTCTGAGGCTTTCCCGTCTTTGCCGTTCCTGCCAAGGCCTTCCACAGGGTTGAAGCCCGCAAGGGCTCCTTGGGAACAATCTGACGCAATCGCCCGGAGGCGAGCGTTTATCTCGCCATGTGCCTCATATGCCCGTCGAGGAAAAATCACCCAGCGTGAACTGCGCTCAAAGCCGGCAGGGTCGAGCGCTCGGTAGCTTTCGGGCACTTCCATGAAAGTAGAGGCATGGCAGATTCGGGTGGAGGCGCGCACGATGACCGGCGTGGAATATGATTCCGAAAGCGCGAAGGCATCCTTTATCATGGCAAAGCCTTGTTCGACCGAAGCGGGATCCAATACCGGCACCTTTGCAAAGCTTGCAAAGCGCCGGGTATCCTGTTCAGTCTGGGACGATATGGGGCCTGGATCGTCGGCCACGAAAAGCACCAATCCGCCCTTGACCCCCACATAGTTCAAGCTGAGCAATGCGTCGCTTGCCACGTTAAGCCCCACCTGTTTACCGGTGAAAAGGCAGCGCATACCGGCAAGGGAAGCCCCAGCACACACCTCAAGGGCTGCTTTTTCGTTGGTGGACCATTCGACATGGACGCCCGTGGCACGGCCTGCGCCTACCAAGGATGCCACGGTTTCTATGAGCTCTGAGGAAGGCGTTCCCGGATAGCCTGCGACCACCCCCACGCCTGCACCCAATGCTGCATGGGCGAAAGCTTCGTTCCCCATGAGCAGGCAAGACGTGCTTCCCTTGAGGGCTTTCTTATTATCATTTTCTCGGCGACTTTCTTCAAGGAAC
>JAIRPR010000079.1 GCA_031256895.1 Coriobacteriaceae bacterium | reverse complement strand
CAGGGCGCTCCCCCCGATAGCAAGTCCAATTCGCCGGCAGGAAGCCTGAACCGCGCCGGCAGGTCATCCGGCGAGATATTCGCAACATCATCGCAAATGACATTCCATCCAGGTCGGTTTGCCTTGAGCGTCGCTGCAGCATCTCTATCGTATTCTATGAGGGCAAGGGTATCGAAGCCGGCCATCTCAATCCCCAGAGCAAGCCCACCTGCCCCTGCGAACAACTCGATACAGGAAAAAGGCTGTTTTGACTTGTTGAACGACGTAGCATACCTGGCCTTATTGTTGGACGACGTGGCATCGCCAGCCCTCTTGAACGGCGTGGCATCGCCAGCACGAATCGCCGCTTGTTCCTTCATTGGCGCAGCCTCTTCCTTATGACACGACTCCAGCGCTTTCCTTTTCAGCATGCTGTTCCAAACATGCATGGCGCAATCCCTTTAAAACATATTCTAAGCGAACATCTACCCGTCCCTCGCTCGATTCTGCGTTTTGCTGCAAATGGTGACATTCTGGCTATCCTGTGCGAGCGAGTAAAGATGCATTGTTGCTGCTTTACCCGGGAGTGCGGTTCAAACGCGATTTAACGGACCCAATTACCGTGACCTCAAACGAAGACAAGCGTATGACGGGCAAGAAAGCTTGGGGTGGATACGGGAGAAATCCGCTATACTTTTCCCTATGCACACAAACGGCCTGAATACCGCAAAGGAAGGTGCCATGCCCCCTGCAAACGAAGCTTCCCCCTTGTCAAAAGAGACCCTTGCCCTTGTTTTAGCATATCAGCAAAACGAAGTGACCGAGGCGCAAATCTACCAGCGCATTGCCGCGCGCACCCGCGACAAGAGGAACCGCCTGGTGCTGGAAAGGATTGCCGCAGAAGAAGAACGCCATGCCGCCATCTGGAAGGGCTACACCCTGAAGGACCTGCGGCCAAAGGCACGCCATGTTCTCTGGTATACCCTGATAGCCCGCCTTTTCGGCTTCACCTTTGCCGTCAAGCTGATGGAAAAGGGCGAAGAAGGGGCCCAGCGCAATTATGAAGGGCTTGCGCGGGACATACCCGAAGCTACACAGATCCGCGATGATGAGAAGTCGCATGAGGAGGCCTTGCTTGCCATGCTCGACGAGGAACGCCTTGGTTACGTCGGCTCCATGGTACTGGGCTTGAATGATGCCATGGTGGAGATGAGCGGATCGCTTGCCGGCCTCAGCTTTGCCTTGCAGAACACGCGCCTGATCGCGCTTGCCGGCATCATCACCGGCATTGCGGCCACCCTTTCGATGACCTCAAGCGAATACCTGTCGGTGAAGAGCGAACAAGGCGCCCATCCCCTGAAATCGGCTCTCTACACCGGCGGCACCTATGTCATTGTGGTGGCTTTCCTGGTATTGCCCTATCTGTTGTTCGATGAGGAAAGCTATTCGGCGGCACTCGCTTGCATGGTGGGTGTCGTGCTGCTTATCCTGCTGGTGTTCAACTACTACCTTTCGGTTGCCCAATCGACCCCTTTTGGGAAGCGCTTCCTGCAAATGGCTGCCATCAGCTTGGGCGTTGCTGCCCTTTCCTTCGTGCTGGGCATCGCCGCCCGCGCGTTCTTGGGAATCGACATCTAGGGAACCGCTCTTACCATGGCTTTCCCTGCTGCACGTTCCCGGCATGGCAACAACGCATCAAGTGTATTGCAACTTTACGAACGGCCACAATCAATCGACTACCAAAACCGGCACTTTTGCCTGATGGAGGACCTTGTAACTCACGCTGCCCATGAACTCCCGAAGGCCGGAAAGCCCCCTGTTGCCCATGATGGCCAGGTCGTAGTCGTTTTCATCAAGCATCTTGAGTATTTCGATAGCGGGGGCAGAACCACGCAATATGTGCGTTGTGACCTGGTCTTCAATCTCTGTCATACGCTTCTTCGCATCGGCGAGTATCGATTCGCCGTATTCCACCATCAGTCCTATTATCTCGGTCAGATTGCTGGTCTCAACGCCCGTCAACAAAGGGATCAAAACGACGTTCACAACGTCTACCTTTATATGAGGGCTTAAGATCGCGATGTCCTTCGCCATCGACAAAGCCCTTTGTGAATGTTCCGATCCATCATAGGCCACAAAGATCTTCTCTAAAGCCATGTCTTTTCTCCTTCCGCCATCGAAGCGATGGTATGGTATGCTGTTGCATCCCGCAAACGATCCCCGTCGTGAATCCTTTTACAGACGAACCGGGAATACCGCTGGCTGTCGCAAACCTTCTTCCTTTGGTATTCGTCCTTCCTGCTCCAACAGAGAACCGCTCGGTCAATCTTGGGTTAGGCCAAGAAAACGCCGGGCGTTCCCATAGAACATCTTCCCTTGCGCTTCATCCGGGAAGCCCAGTCCTGCAAAACGGGCGTACTCTTTGGCGGGATCCCACATGGGAAAGTCCGACCCGAACATGACCCTGTCGAAGCCATAGGCCTCTACCAGTTCTTTGGTACGCCTATCCCCCAGATTGGCCATGGAGGACGAAACGTCTAAGAAGCAGTTCTCGTGCTCTAGATAGTCATACGCGATATCGTAGATGGACCAGCCGCCAAGATGGGCCGCATCCACTACCAGGTCGGGAAAGTCGTGCAGGACCTTCTTCAGACGGCGCGGATGCGAATAATCGTAGCGGTAATCCCCTGTATGCAGAATAATGGGCAAACGTCCTTCGATCATCTCATAGAGCTCCAAGAGGCGCGGGTCGTCCAAAGCAACCCCTTGGATGTCGGGATGGATCTTTATACCCTTGAGACCAAGGGCAATGATCCGTTCGACTTCTTTTTCCTTCTCGAGGTAATCCTGGTGCATGGCGGCAATGCCGATGAATTCAGGGTGCTGGCGGCACTCTTCGGCGATGAAGTCATTGATGCTCTCGACTGTGCCCGGCTTGACGGCCACCGAATGGATGACGAAGGAATCGATGGGCGCCTGTTCTTTCGCTTCGAGAAGGGCGTCTGCCGTACCTTTGCCTGCCATGGGGACACGGTAGAACTCCCCCACGCTGTCAACAGCCTTCGCTGCTATCTTCTTCGGATAGATATGGGCATGGACATCGATTGCAGGCATGGTTTTCCTTGAGGTCGGTCGTTTTCGGGTTTTGGTTCTGCTTGACAAGATTCTAACAGGAAACGTTCGATTGCGTAAAGGCGACTGCCCAGAATCCTGCTTACCGGGTATTTATCGGTATGATATACTGACACGTGATGTGCGGCCTGAACTAAGGCTGTTGGACAAACAGATCGAAGGACGCGTGATGGTTGATATCGATGAAGCGGCACGTACGGTAATGATGCACTATGCCAAAGGAATCAAGCAGTGGCAGTTATGGGTCGGCATCGTGGTCTTCGTCGCGCTGTTCGTGGCGCTTCTCCTTCTTCTTATTGGAATGAAGGGATCCTCTCTCGGATCCACCGTTGCCTATATAGCCCTTATTGTGTATTTCTGCGGAGGAATACTGGCAATCGTCATCATTGCGATACGGCTCTCTCTGAAAAAATGGGGCATTTACAAGGCATTCGCCAAGAAAGCCGGGCTGTCTTACGACCACGCCCAAACAGGCCATGCCACCTTCAGTGCCCAGACCAGGATAGGCTATGACAGATACGGGCTTGCAACGCGGGTCGTGGACAAAGGAATAGTCACGTTGCAAGGCACAGGCAACAGCATCTTGGATTTTGGACGCAAAGACTTCATGGGGAAATACGCCCCCTTCACCGGTTTTCCTTTCGGAGGCGGCGGTTACATCCTCAGCGTCTTGAATGGCGAATTCGAGGGCTATGCCTTTCGTGCCTACACCTTTGCTACCTATTTTCGTAAGGCCTATTTCTTCTTCAGTGTTGTGGCGGTTGATGCCAACAACAGCAGAACCCTTGACACCACCCATTTCTCGGAAGACGATGATATCCGTTACGAGAACGGCTACCTCTTCCAGGTTCGACAAGGGATGCTCGACATCACCGACATAGACCCCACTTTAAGGAAGCTCACAACAGCCCTTGCCTGAGAACACCGTGACGTGGAGCAGGCCGACATGAATGTTGAGGTGAAGTTTTATGGTGATACAGTGTAGGCATTGACGCTATCTCCCGTGTAGGGAATTTCTTCTTGCCAGAACATGTCATTTGCAGTAGAATGTTCTTTCGTTGTTTTACGACGAACCACATAGTGCGGGATGGAGCAGTCTGGTAGCTCGTCGGGCTCATAACCCGAAGGTCATCGGTTCAAATCCGGTTCCCGCGACCAAAGATATCACAGACCGGCAGCACTACCTGCGCCGGTCTGTTTTCATATGGCTGGATTTCACAGTAATCGCACCCTTTTTTGACAGCTCGAGAAGACTGTTCTGATCCTTCGTGAGTTATCGCCTTTGGTCGATGAAAGGCGGCGTCCCCCTTTGCATGGCGGCGTCCCCCTTTGCATGGTGCCTTTTGTCGGTTGGTTTTCTTTTGGTGGAACAATCGCACCTGAAACGGAAGCCACCTGCATATAGGGGTTGTTTCGTTCACGCATCTCCCCGAAGAACCCTAAATATCTCCATCATGCTATGGTTATCTCCATCATTTTGTGGTCTAATGATAGAGATTACAGCTTCTTGAAGGAGATCAGGGAGGCTTGTCCTGACATCAGCAAGGTGACGGTAGAGCGCACAATGACCTCGCTTGTTAAGCAGGGTTATCTTGTGAAAATCGGTGCGGGGCGCTCTGTTGCATACGGCAAAACGGATAAGCAAAAGTGATGTTGCGGCTATACCTTGCGCTTTCCAGATTGCCTAATCGTGACAAGTGCCGCATTCGTAGACTGCCTGATGATGACAGCTTGCACAAACCTTGCCGGCTGCTTCCTCTGCGGGGTTGCCCTTATGCATCTTATGGCAGTTCGAGCAGCTTATCGATTCTTCATGTGCCGCAGTCGCCGGTAACCCATGGGGGTTCACCACGGTGCCGTTGGCATCGGTCAACACGCTGCTGGCAGCGGTGGCAGAAGCCAGTTCCAAACGATCATGACAACTCAAGCAAGCCTCATTGCTGACCGCGGTCTTCTTCAGTTTCGTGGATGGTTTTGCCGTTGCATAATCCTTGTGTTGGGTGGCCAGCTTGCCCTCTTCATTCATGTGGCAGGTGATGCAGGCAAGCTCCCCATGCAGTGAAAAGACGCAGGCTTTGTCTGTGGCGCTGTCAGCCTCGGCCGTATGGCATTCTGAACTGGTGCAATTACTATCTTCAGTCCATTGCGGCAAAGAAACTGTTGCAACTGCGTCATCCGTCGCACCGGCAGACGGCTTGTCGATCGACTGCCGGGGGGCACACGCCGCTGTCAGCAATGTTGATATGCCCAGAAGCACCATGGCCATTACCAGCACCTTGTTCATTCGTTTTTTGGTCATTGCAAATCCTCACCCTGCTTTCTTCGTCTTTCTTGCTCATCCTGCACGGGCTGGAAAACCAGCTCGTGCAGGATGCTTGTGCCTAAAGCCTTTTCGATAGCTTCCTATAGGGATGTGATGTCTTTCACGATGGCATTGCCTGCCCACATGCCGGTCGTCCCCGCTGCGCCGATGGATCCTGAATAGATCTCGCGCATGATGCCGCCTGCTGTGGGGGCACAACAATAGAGCCCGGTTATCGGTTGGTTGTTCTTGTCCAGGACCTGCGAGCGTGCATTGATCTGCACGCCGCCCCACGTCGCATAGATTGCCGGACGTGTCGGGTACGCATAGAACGGCGGAGTTGTGATAGGCTTATGTTCGCCATAGCGGGGCACCTCAAGGCTGGGCCCTTTCCCCGCTTCGATGGCTGCATTGTATTCTGCCACCGTATGCAGAAGGTTCTCCTTATTGACCATATGCGTGGCAATGCCGCTGGCATCCATCTTGTCGGCAAGCTCTTCCAACGTGTCACCACTATAGACCATGCCGCCCACCTTGTCCTGGGGCAAGATTATCTTCTCGAACTGTTCTTTGACGGTCATGGGCAGACCGAAGTTCCCCGGTGTCTTTTGCCAGGCATCCCAAGTCGGACCGTCCATCACCATGATGCCGGTAGACCGCTTCTGTTTGATGGTAGCCTGGGGCAGGCGGTAGATATGGGCATCCTCGTCTTCGTACCTCAGCCCATCGACATTCACATAGATGCAGTTTGCTGGTTGAAAATCCAGATGCTGGGAATAGAGCCAGTATTTGCCTTCATCATCGTATTGACGCTGCTCGTAATCGTCCGGCAAGGTACAGAACTCCTTGGCCGGCCAGGCAGCAGCGATGGTGGCAGAGAAGTTGCTCATGGCTCCAGCCAGCGAAGCACCGACCTCTTCACACATCTTCAACCCGTTTCCGGTGCAGTACGGTACTGCATGGATGGTGGCCATATCGGCCTGTGGCCCCAGATAACGCACCCGCAGCTCTTCGTTGCCCTGGAAGCCGCCGGTTGCTATCACCACTGCCTTCGCAGCGATACGTAAGGCCTTGTTCGACGAATCCTTGCATCGAAGGCCGATGACCTTGCCTTCGTCGTCGGTGAGGATCTTCTCAGCACGTGTCTCGAGCAGCAGGGTTCCCTTGTTCTGGGCGAACACTTCCTCGAAGGAGTCGAAGAACGCCCGGCAGCCATAGGTGTACTGCCCCTCTTCATCGCCCATGGCCAACATGAAGTTATCCACTCCCTGGAGATAACCGGTTCGCATGCGAGGCTCCACAACGGTAAGCCCGCTGTCTTGGATCCAATGGAACCAGGTCTGCGATTCAGTGACGTACTTATGGCCAAGCTCGGTGCTGCCCAGGTGCTCCGTCCACTCGTCATAGCTTTCCGGCGTGTTGCCGGCACTGTTGTAGAGAATGCCGCCGCAGAAGGACGAGCCCCCGCCCGTGGTCTTGCTGATCTCTATCAATACCGTGTTCAAACCCTGTTGTGCACAGGTCAGGGCTGCGGTAAACCCGCCACAACCGCTGCCTACCACCGCAACATCGTATTCGGCATCCCACCTTGGGCCCGCGCTCTGATCTGGTGTTCCAGCATCGGCGCTACACGCGGATGTCAACAAGGCGGCACCTGCTAATGCCGCAGCACCGCTCATCCTGAGAAAGCCTGCTCGGGACACCCCATGCCCTTCCGGGGTGGTCAGTGGATCTTGAATTGTGTTCAGTGGATCTTGTATGCTTCCTTGAAGCCTTTCCCTCGTTTTCTTTTTCATCATGTCTCCCTTCTTGGTTGTTCATACTGGGCAGCACGATGGCTTGGGGCCGCGGATAGTGCATCCGCCCTGAGCCACCGTTTCGTTTGGTGAAGGCTAACGGTAGCAACCTGGCGTGCTGCTCAACTCTTCCTTGGCGAAGAAGCTGTTCGTCCTTCGCAGGGACATTCTAGTCGCGAGACAGTGCAAAAGCGAAGTGCGCAGCTTGCCAGCTTCAGGGCGAAGAAAGCACACCTGCGTTCATGGATGCGCACGTCGCCTGTTCATGATATGCACAGCTCCTTTCAATGCCAGTGGGTAAAAGGGGGAGCCAAACGGAACCGGGTTCTGTAGAATATACCCCTAAGGATTTGGGATTTGATCGGCAACACCTGCTGCAGATGTGCGGGCGAAAGGAAGCAATGGATATCTCCACCCTGGAAGACCTGATTGCCTTGGGGATACATAAGAGCTACAGTGCGGCAGCTCGAAAAAGGTATATGTCGCATACTACCTTGTACCGCCATATCCGCGCCTTGGAAGCTGAATTAGGGGAGCCATTGATTCTTTCTACAAACCCTATCATGTTGACCAGTGCAGGGAAGATAGTGTTTGAGAAAGCAGGGAACATCATATCGGAAGCAGCAGACATGAAACGAACCCTCCGGGAACACCGCAGCATCGTGTGTGGTGAGGTCCGCTTGTTGGACCTCACGCCACAAAACGACACGATGCCTTTGATCTCTCGCACCTTGTTTCGGATCCGCAAGGATTATCCCGGCATCAAGCTATCGCTTGTCGAACCCTCTGCAAACCTCGACGTGCTGACTGCCATCAAAAAAGGCCTCTTGGATATAGGCTTTCGTTACCACTGGTACAACCAGGACACATACAGGCCTCAGACCGATATCCATGAAGAGCTCGAATCCGAGGACGTCTCGCGGGTCATGCTCAAAAGCCTGCACTTCCCTGTGCGCTTTGGCATAGGGACAGAACATCCACTCTATGACAAGGGTACCGGGACACTTGCGGAATTCGCACAGTATGGAATCATCCAACCGGCAAACAAGATCTACCAGGACAGCAATGATGCCTTTGTCGCCTTCCTTCACCGAGAAGGCCTCTGCCCGAAGCTTCATTATATAGCGGTGAACAATCTGTTGAGCCTCTGGCTTTCCAACCCCGGCCCTTTTGCCTTTCTTCTGACCTCAGAGATGTTGGCCACCCAGATGCTGCCGCCCGAGTTCTTTGATTCGGTGAAGGTAGTGGCACCCGTTGACGACAACTACTGGATGGACGTGTATGCCATAGTCAAGAAAGGTGCTATGGACGAAGCCGTACTGGTCACGTTAGCTGCATTGGAAAGCGATCTGAACCAAGACGGAGCTGCCCGGTAACGCAAGGACGTCAGAACGCACAAGGCGCCCAAGGGATGCAGATGATGTCCTAGCTTTTGTTCGAGCTTGCAGAGATTCCACCTCACCATTTTTGGTTTTCGAGAAGGTCTATCAATCCCTGCTTGCTATGGATGCCTAGTTTGCCATAGACGCTTTTCAAGTGTGTACGCACGGTGTTCTCGGTAATGTAGAGTTTCTTGCCTATATCAGCTCGGCTTCTGCCCTGTGTCAACAGCCTGACAACTTCTATCTCGCGTTCGGTGAGGAAGTACCGCTTGCTCAGCATCTGCCATCGGGCGTCAACGCGGGTGTCAACGCGGGCATCAACGCGGGCGTCAACGCGGGCAGTCGTGTTTTCGTGGGCATCTTCTACGGAGCTGTCTGCCTGGTTCCAGGTCTGCCTACCTGCAGAGCCTTCGCATGCCCGTATCAAGGCTCCCCCTTCCCCAAGCTCGGCGAAGATGCGTCGGGTGTTCGGGATTGAGTCGTTCAACAGCAGTACCATGGTTACAGCCAATGCCAATACCATAAAAGCGATGAGGAGCGTGATCGCTGTTGATTGCGGTTCGAGCAGCCAAATGCCGGCACGGCCGATTTCGCGGGGCAGGATATGTGCCGCCCAAGCTATGCCTAAAACGATATAGGCTGCCACACTGCTATGCCTGGCCACGTCATAACAGCAATACCACAAAAGACCAACCGCAAAGGTGTTCGAAATGGAGATGAGCGTGCCGCCAAGGGGATCCAGGCGATTATCCAGAAACGCCAGTAACAGCACCCCCAATACGATAAGCGTGACCGAGATGTTCCAGAGCGTTGAGAATCGCACCTTTTTCTTCGCGCCCAATGCCCACCATATCAAGCCCAGCGACAAAAGCACAACCATGGATTGATGCAAAACCTGGAAAGGCACCGGCAAAGCAATCGATGTACCATCGGGAAAGCCTCTGGCAATGCCGAGAACCAGATTGAAGCAGACGATGCCGCCAATCAAGCGGATGAATGTGCTTTTCGGCTCCTTGTCATAGACACTGTCGCGGCTTTCATCCAAGACGAGCCAGCCTGTCTGCGATGAGGTGCCCGAGTCAAGCCGACTTGCCTGGTGTCGGGCATCAAGCTCTATTCGTGCTTTCTGGTACATGACTACCGACAGGGGCGGCATGAGCATAGATATCAGGTAGGAAATCCCCGGGTCCATCAACCCAACAAAAAAACCAAGGGCAGAACTCACGCCCAGTGAGACAAAAGCATAAAAGAGCGCCTCGTTCGTTTGCATCCTCACATAGTGGCATATCCACATGCCCCCGCCCCACACTATGCCTGCGCCCGCACAAACACAGGCTGTAATGAGGACCGCCATGTTTGGCTGCCCTTCATTGATGAAGAACAGCGCACTTGATAACGTCATAAGGAATACGGAAGCATAGCTCAAAGCTGATAAAGCCCGGCTGGAAAACATGGCCTGAGCGGCATGCCAGGTACGTCCGACGTAGCCCCTGCGTAAAGCTATTGCAAGCAGGACGAATATCACGGCAACACGCACCAGGTTGGTCACTATGGTGATTATGCCGGAATCCGTGGAAGTGTAGCGATCGTAGATGTTGCACTGGATCCACAACCTAATGGCTACGAGGCCACAGAGGTTCAACGAAAAAGCGGGGAGAGCTTCACCGAGTATCGAAGCGAATCCGAAACGGCTGTTCTTATATCCGGCAACCAAAACAAGCGTCTCCCTATCGCGCAAGATAATGCAATGGATCCCGGGCACAGCTGCACTGGGCTCCGAAATGCGACGAGCATCCCAGAGCCCAGTATATCAT
>JAIRPR010000044.1 GCA_031256895.1 Coriobacteriaceae bacterium | reverse complement strand
TTTTCCCAGATGGGAAAATGGACAGATGAACCGTCCCTATGTCCGCCCTGTCCCATAGCTTGTCCCATCGCCTGAGAAACCCTTGCACCCAAGCGGCTGCAAAAGCACTTCGCGCATGGTGGCACGCGCGGAACCTGTCACCAGTGCTTAAGCGTCGCGCATGGTGAATACATGGAACCTGTCAACAGGTCGCGGCATCGCAGGCTGGGGGGTGCTATAGTACGGGGTGAATACCCCAGAGGTGAACCGGGAAGGCGCAAGGGCTGCTCTCGGGGGGCGAAATGCAGGCGCCGGTGACCTGGTGCCTGTGCGCCGATACAGAATGCGAGGTACGAACATGTCCGGACCATTGAAATTGAACCAGTTGATCTCCAGCTCGCGGCTAGCCTTTCTGACGCAACAGAACGAAACGGCGCTCAGCCTTGCCAGACAGGCCATAGCGCTCGATCCCAAACAGCCCGAGGGCTACAAATGCGCAGCCGATGCCTATATGTCGCTTGCACGCTATGACGAGGCTATAAAGAACTACGAGAATGCCGCCAAGCACGACCCCCTCAATGGAGATAGGTATTTCGACCTGGGTTACGCGCAGGCTACCACCGGGATGAAGATGTCTGCGATCCAATCCTTGGCGAAGGCTGAGGAACTGGGCTGCTCCACCAGCAACCTGCCGGTAATCCATTTCCTTTCTGGGATCATCTGCTTTGAGCTTGGGCGCTATGAGGACGCCTTGGCAAACCTGGACAAGGCAGAGGCCCTTAGCGGCACCAGCCTGGATATCCTGCAGCGCAAAGCCGTTATCTATGGCATCCTGAACGACGTGCCCAAGGGCATACAAGCCGCCAACCAGATAAAGATGCTCTCCCCAACGGAATACCGGGGCTATCAGATAGCCTACAAGCTGCTGATCCAGGCAGAGCGCTTCGACGATGCAGCAAAGGAACTGGAAAAAGCCGGCAAATACGCGTCCTCGGAGCCGTCTTACTACGCCGACCGTGTGGATTTCGAGCTCCAGAGGTTCAAGAAGGACGGCGTGAAGGAGCACCTGGACATCGCCTTGGCCGTCATCGAGGAAGGCCTCAAGGCCACCAAGCCTGGCATTACCGAGGTCATACAGGGCTATACCAAGGCCGCCGAGCTTTACGTGCAGCAAAAAGAGCCAGACAAAGCGATTGCCTGCCTGAAGGCTGCCGAAGATCCCATCAGATCCTACAACAACGGATTTGCCATCGCGGCAATGACGGAAGGCCTTGCCACCCTTATCGAATACGACATCGAAGAACTGATGGCGGCAGACGGGCAGGAAGGGCTGCAAGGCGCGCAAGCCCAAGGCGCGCAAGCCCAAGGTGCCGAGACTGCGAAAGCCCAAGACGCGCAAGCCCAAGGTGCGCAAGCCCAAGGCGCGCAAGCCCAAGGTGCGCAAGCCCAGGGCGCCAAGATTGCAAAAGAAGGCACCGAACGGGGAACGGACGGCAGCAAGGACTACCTCACCGAATACATCCCCGAAGCTCACAGCCAGCCGCAAGAAGATGATGAGCCCTACCGGCTTGACGAGACTGCCGACATACCTCATTCGACGGGCGATGTCGATAACCTGCATAAGGCCTACATGGACGCCTATCTTTTGAAGAAGGATTTCAAGAAGATAATCGACCACGCAAGGCTGCTCCAGGAAAGCGACAACCCCTACAGCAACTACCTAGGCAGGTTCAACGAAGCAATCGCCTTGTCGGCACTTGGGTCGCCGGATGCCGAAAGGAAGTGCGACGAGGCCATCAGCTTCTTCCGCAACGCCATGCTGAAGGATGCGACCGACCTTCTGGCAACCACCTTCAGGATACAGCTGTGCATCGAGACCGGCGGCTACGACGAGGCCGAGGAGGTCTGCGGCCTTTTGGCAAAGGAAGTCAGGGACCCCTTGCTCAAATACATTGAGAAGCTGAAATCTGAAGGTGCCTGAACCGACACCAAGTCAACACGCCCCTACCCAAACAGCTTGCTGTCGGTGAGCAGTTTGTTGCAGGCTAAAACCCAAAGCCAGCCATCCAGTATCTGTCTGGCTTGGGTCGGCAATACCACGTCCTCGTTGAAGAAGCCCACGACTCAGTCGAAGCCATCCAGTATCAGTCGAAGACATCCGCATCTCAGTAGAAGCCATCCAGTATCTGTCTGGCTTGGATAAGCAAGACCCCCTCATCACCTGAGGCGATGCGCTTTGGTTTAGTTTTGAGAAATTGCCAGGACTTGATGAGCGGACTTGTTGAGCCATTGTTTCCTGCAAGGTTGGTCAAGAACAAGGCATTGCGAAAGAAAAATTCGTGTATAATGGAATCATATTCCATAATTAAGGAGATTACGTCGGTTCCTTATGTATTACGAACGCCATATAGAACAGGTCATAGCCCGCATTGCCAAGCGGAAGCCCGTCATCGTCATGACGGGTGCAAGGCAGGTCGGTAAGACGACTGTGCTCAAGAAGCACTATGCAGGCCTTGAATATGTGACGATGACAGACCCGCTCGTTTGGGAAGCGTCGCTCCGTTCCCCTTCTGCTTTTTTCAGCGTGAACAAGCCACCCCTTATTGTAGATGAGATACAGCGTGCAGGCGCGTTGCTCGATTACGTAAAACTGTTTGCCGACGAGACCGAGTCTGCGGGCTTGTTCTTTTTGACGGGATCGCAGAGTTTCACGCTCATGAAGAACGTCAGCGACAGCCTTGCGGGCAGGGCGGGCATCATAAAACTGCTCGGGCTATCCCTGCGCGAGATAAACCGAATCAAAGAACGGGCACCCTTTGTGCCAACCTTGGGCTTCCTCAACAAGATGAACAAGCTTGTCCCAAGCTTCGATTATGGCACCATGGTGGAGCGCATCCACAAGGGATCCTTCCCGGAGCTCTACAAGACGCCTACCGACGTGAACGATTGGCGGGATTTTTACTCATCGTATTTCCAGACCTACATAGAGCGCGACATCCGCGACCTGCTCAAGGTCCAAGACGAGGCGGCGCTCATTCGCTTCGTGCGTGCGGTCGCCGCACTTTCGGGTGAGATGCTCAATTACCGGACGCTTGCTGAAGCCTGCGGCAAAGACGTCAAGACCTGCAAATCATGGCTGTCGGTACTGGAATCGAGCGGGCTGGTCTACCTGCTCGAACCATATTATAACAACGCCTTGAAACGTATGGTGAAAACGCCGAAGCTCTATTTCCTTGATACAGGCTTTGGCTGCTGGCTCTCGGGATGGAACACACCTGAACAACTCGTCAATGGTGCAAGATGGGGGCATGTCTTTGAGACGTATGTCATAGGTGAGGTCCTGAAGAGCTATAGCCATGACGGAATCATCAACCCCCCTTTGTTCTACTATCGAGACAGCGACAAACAAGAGATCGACCTTGTGATAGAGGACGCGGGAACACTCTACCCGGTGGAGATAAAGACCACATCAGACCCGGTAGAATCAATGGCAAAGCAATTTCGCCTGCTATACGGCCTGCCGGGTAAACAGATTGGCAGCGGTGCCGTCGTGTGCATGGCAAAAAACCTGCTGCCCCTGAATGACAATGTTTGGATCACACCTGCTAACTGCCTGTAGGCAGCACAAATATTCGCGCCTGGTGGTTCAGCGGGCGCGAGAGAGAGGAAACCCAGCGGGTGCGGGTGGCGCGGGGGAGAGGAACCCAACGGGACCCAGCGGGCGCGAGGGAGCAGGACCCAGCGGGCGCGAGGGACTCAAGTGATTCTATGGGATTTCAGGGAGCTGGGAGCCCTTGTAGTCGAAAGACACTATAATGGTGCCGTCGCAGGAAGCGGCACCAGTTGCGGTAAATAGTGAAGGAAAGGGATTTACCATGAATCAGGAGTTGTCAGGCGGTGCAAAGGTAGGGTATTTCGCGTTAGGGTTCTTGCTTGGCTTGATAGGCGTCCTTATCGCCTTCCTCGTCAACAAGGACAAAGAACAGAAGATCAAGTCAGACGCCCTCAAGTTCTCGATCATCGGCCTCGTTGTGACCTTCGTCTTGGGCATCGTGTTGTCCGTGACAGTCCTCGTGCCAACGATGAGCATCTTGACCAGCAGCATCGCGAGGTTCTAATACCCCGGATCAGCATCATGCCTATCGGATAGGGCACTGGCCTCTTTTGGGTTGAGAACCCACCCATCCGATAAAAAAGCCGGAACCCGCGTGGTATGGGTTCCGGCTTTCTTTTTGGGGAAGAACTCTCCGGGGCTCGGGGGGAAGCCCCCATGGGGAAGGGGAAGCCCACCGCGGGAACCAGAGAGGGAAGCCCCCATGAGATAAGGGGAAGGGTCGCTGAGGACAAGGGAAAGCCTCTCAGCTGAATCGCGCACGGCAAAGCAATTGCACCGGGGGCTGCGAGCGAACCCCTTCGTCTCCTGATCGATCCCTTGCTCCACCAGCCCAACTATCAGAGCCTGTCATAGGGCTCAGGATCGGTATGGGGTACTTTTGCCATCAGTTCGTGGAAGCGTTTTGCGCTGCCACGAGCGGCGCGTTCCTCGAAATAATCGGAAGTGGAAATAGCAGAGAGCTTCTCTGCCAACGCTATTACGATAAGCTGGTTTATCGAGGTGTCGTCGCGTTTTGCTGCTTCTCGTGCCGCCTTATGCAACGAATTGGGAAGCCTGATACTCAAGGTGCTCATCTTATTTCTCCTAACTCCCGCAAGAACTCCTGAGGGGTCAAAACAGGTATGCCGAACTGTTCCGATCCGGCGAAATCCCTTTTGTTGTAGCTGATGATGTACCTGCTGTTGGACGCAACCGCCAACTCAAGCACATGTTCATCTTCAGGGTCCTTCAGATACGGCCTCCAGTGGAAGTATGTCTCGTGCCTTTCGCATATCGCAAACAGCCCATCGATGATCTCCGTTAGATCATCGGCCGAGAACACCGTATCAGCCAGGCTGCGCGTGGCAGCATCTTCATATTCGAGCAGCAAGGCAGTCGAGACCGAGACTATGAAGCGCCCTTGGTCTATCAGCCGCATGAGGGCAAAGGACGCTCCACGAGCCGACCTCAGTGACGAGACGAAGACATTGGTGTCAATCACGATTCGATCCATATTGGTATTGTATACAATACCAATAATATAGTCAAGCGGCCTATCAGCAAGGATCGCCATATTATAGGAAGCGGTTACCGTATCAGCCCGGCAACGGGGTAAACGGCAACAGGAAAAGTGTTGATGATTGGTACTCGGCCGCTACCGCCGCGGTCCCATTTTGCAGTCATGCGGATGCAGAATGGGACCGCCGCGGTAGCGGCCGAGTACCATGATGATTGCAATAATAAGGGCAATGGTGACGCAGAAGGTGAAGGAAAGCTTCCGCTCGTATTGCTATGATTCCTGCTCGTAGCAATAATTCCCCTGAACTGTAATTGTGAATACAATAGGGTCATTAATGGCACTTGACAAGTGAGAATTGTCGGGGAGGCAAATACGATAGCAGGGTATGAGCTCTTTTTTCTTTGCCTCTCGGCTCATTGCGAAGAACAGAATGGAGGAAGCAATGAACAGGAAAAGGGTTGTGCGTGTCAAACGGTATGCGGTTCAAACGAGGAAACGGCTCTTATCGGCCTTTCTCTCGGTCATCTTGGCCGCATCCCTCCTGCCCTTGAACGCACTGGCATCGGAAGAAGGGCCGATGGACAGCCAAGACCTGGCGGTTACACCTGGTCAGGCATCCGGTCTGGAAGCCGGTCAGCAGCTTGCTGAAGGATCCGCCCAGGCTTCCGGGTTGGCGGACGCACCGGGCGAGGACGGGGGGGCTTTTTCGCCTGACGGGTCGACCGCCTCAGAAGGCGCCATGCCCGAATGGCTGCCTGTGCCGGACTCAGGCCTCGGCGCGCAAGCCCCTGCAACCCCTGCAACCCCCGCAACCCCTGCAGCCTCCGCAGGCCTCGCCGCCCTTGCAGGCACCTCAAGCCCCGGCACCCTCGGCACCGCGGGCACCGCAGCCTCCACAGATATCGCCCCCTGGGCGGCCACCCCCGAAGAGGACTTCTACTTCGATGCCGCTACCGGCACCATCACGGGCTATCTGGGCAGCGATGCCGACATCGTGTTCCCTGACACGATAGGCAACGTGACGGTTGCCGCGATAGGCGAGAGCGCCTTCAAGAACGCGGGGCTTCATTCCCTTGTGCTGCCCAACGGCCTCAAGTCCATCAACGCCCATGCCTTCCAGGGGAACGACCTGGGGGTCGTGGTGATCCCTGCGGGCACCGAGGCCATAGGTGAATACGCCTTCGCTGACGCGGGCGTCACCTCCCTCAATCTGCCTTCCACGCTTGTCAGCCTGGGTGCCTATGCCTTCATGACGAACAGGCTGATGTCGCTTTCGCTGCCGGCCTCGCTGGCCGTGGTGCCCCAGGGCGCCTTCATGCAGAACCACCTGAGCAGCGTGGGGCTTGGCGCTGTGGAGGCAATAGGCGAAGCGGCCTTTGCAGACAACCGCTTGACCGAGGCCGACCTTCCTGGCACTTTGCAAAGGTATGGCACCAACGTGTTTTTGGAGAACGCCGGCTTCGTCAGGCTGACCGGCAACACTGCCCTCGCTCAGACCTACGGGGTGGTGGGCAAATACGGCGAATACATAGGCGAGCTGCGCACCATCACGGTTCGTCTGACCGATAAGGCAAACGGCACGGCCATCATCGACGACATCGTGATAAAGCCCAGCAACAAGGTGCAAAGCGTCGACCGCCTTGCAGTGGACGGCAACCAGTACCGCTACACCGCGCCCACGCTTGTCGGCTACAGCATCTACGGCGGCGACACCCAAGCAGCCACCATCAATGGTGACACCATCATGACCTTTGAATACGTGGATGAGACCGGACTGCCCACGATCAGCGGCGCCGATGCGTCCATCCAGCTCGTGCAAGGCGATCCTTGGGATGCCGCGGTGCTGCTCGACGGCGTTTCAGCGGTGGACTACGATGGATCGGACCTCACCTCCCGGATAAGCCTGAGCGGGCATGACGCCATCGCTACTGACGTGCCGGCTTCCTGGGTGGTCACCTATGCGGTGGCCGGGAAGAACGGCACGGTGTATGCGGCCCGCAGCGTCATGGTGGGCGCAGACCCCCTGCTGATAGAGATTGGCGATGGCTGGGTCTATGGTGATTTCATCTATGGCAATGAAGGCCGCACCCTGGTGGGCTTCAGTGACCAAGGCCTCCAAAAATACTATGGCGGGAAGACCGACCTCTGGATCCCTTCGCTCTGCCCGTACAACGGCGCCCTGGTGGAAGAGATAGACCACATCGATGACAGCGCTCATCACCTCGGCAACTTCGACTTCGCATCCATCACCTTCGTCAGCGGCAACCAACTGAAGCGCATAGGCCCTCGGACGTTCATGAACTGTACCAGCCTTACCAACCTGAACCTTTCAGACTGCCGCTACCTGGAGGTCATCGACGAGTACGCTTTCAGGTATGCCCGGAAACTCTCAAGCCTTGATTTGAGCGGCTGTGCCTTTTTGACCACCATCGGGCAAGAGGCCTTCGCGGGTGCCGAAGAACTGAGAAGCATCGATTTCAGCGGCTGCACCGCGCTTGCCACCATCGGGCGAGAAGCCTTCGCTTGGGCAAGCAAGCTGGAAAGCCTTGACTTGAGCGGCTGCACCGCACTTGAGCGTATCGATGGAAGGGCATTCTGCGATTCCTCTGAACTGGTAAGCCTTGACTTGAGCGGTTGCGGGTCGCTTACCGTTATCGAGTGGAACGCTTTCGAGAATGCCTCCAAGCTGCAATCGATCGATTTCAGAGGCTGTAGTTCGCTTGCCGTCATCGGGGATGCGGCCTTCGCCAATGGGGAAAGCCTGCTGTCCCTCGACTTGAGCCCCTGTGGCTCCTTGAAAGAGATACGATCGGGAGCATTCATCAACGCCTATAACCTGCAATCGATCGATCTCAGCGGATGCGCCGCCCTTGAGAGCATCGGCTACGCTGCCTTCCAGTACGCTGACAAACTGGAAAAGCTCGATCTCAGCGGATGCGCCGCCCTTGGGCTCATCGAAGACTATGCCTTTGAGAAGGCGCCCTTGAAAAAGCTCGACCTGGGCGACTGCACGGCGCTTACCACCATCGGTCAGGATAGCTTCACTTCCTACGCGGGAATAGAGCTGGATCTGGGCGGCATGGTTGCGTTGACCACGATAAAGGATCGGGCTTTCTCTGGTGCACAGGAGATAAGGTCGCTCAACGTGGTCGGTTGCTCTTCCCTGGAATACATAGGCAATGAAGCCTTCAGGAATGCGCCGCTCACTTCTTTGGATTTGAGTGGGTGCCCTAACCTGAAGACCATAGGCCAAAGCGCCTTCTACAGCGCCAGCCTGTCTTCACTTGACCTGAGCGGCTGTTCATCTCTCGCCACTTTGGGGGGGTTTGATAGCTCTCTCCTGATATCCCTGGATCTGAGCGGCTGTACTGCCCTGACCGAGATCACCGACTACGCCTTCAACACCGCACCGCTCTTGTCTTTGGATCTGAGCGGCTGCACCTCGCTTCAACGCATCGGGCAAGCCGCCTTCCTTGGTTGTCGCGCCACCTCACTTGACCTGAGCGGCTGCACATCACTCGAGAGCATCGAAAGAGAAGCCTTCATGGTAGCCCCCTTGTCCAGCCTGGATATCTCCGGCCTGAGCGACCTTGTCACCATCGGCGATGGAGCCTTCCGAGATGCCCAGCTTGCCGAGCTCGACCTGAGCAGTTGCACTGCCCTCAAGCACATCGGCTATGGCGCTTTTCAGGAAAGCCTGCTGAAAGAACTGGATCTAAGCGGCTGCATCGCCCTTGAGGTCATCGACGGTCGCGCTTTCGACGGAAGCTCGCTGAGCGAGCTGGATCTGAGCAGCTGCACCGCGCTCAAGCGGATAGGCGATAGTGCCTTCGCTAACTCTCCGATAGCAATACTGGTCTTGGACGGCCTGGATCAGCTGGAGTACCTGTCGGGCTTCAATAACAGCAAGATCACCGAACTTGACCTGAACAGCCTGCCAGCTGTGACAACAATCGGAGGGCACGCATTCGAGCGTGCGCCGCTCACCAAGCTTGATCTGGGCACCAACCTGCAAGTCATCGGTTGGTGTTCTTTTCGTTCCCTCCACCTGGAATCGTTGGATCTTTCCCGGCTTGCTGACCTGCGCGAGATAAGGTCTGCCGCATTCGAGAACCTCTGGTTGACCGAACTTGACCTGAGCAACAATGTCGCACTCGAGAGCATCGGTTCGGAAGCTTTCCGGAATATCCAGCTGACCGAGCTGGATCTGAGCAAGAATGCTGCACTCAAGGAAATACACTACAGTGCGTTCGAGAATTCCCCCCTGGAACGCCTTGACTTGAGCGGCTGCGTTGCGCTTGAGTTCATCGCTGAAAATGCCTTTTCTCACGCCCGTCTGACCTCTTTGGACTTGAGCGGCTGCCCCGAGTTGCGCAGCATAGACCAATACGCTTTTCAGGATTCCCCTCTTACCGGTCTTGACTTGCGGGCGAACACCAAGCTTGAGTGGATCTACCCAGAAGCCTTTGCTTCTCTGCCCGACAACGCCGTGGTCTATCTGCCTGACAGCGTGCAGGGTTTCAGAGACTATCCCTTTGGCCAGATCTTCGGTGCGCCTGAAAAGACCACCTGGGTGTACACGGCGAGCAGCGCCTCCCCTTTGGCAACCAGGATATTCCCTGCAGGCAATAGCCGGTCAACCTACCGCATCTTCGTGAACCAGGCAGGCTATAAGCTTGAGTTGCGCGACCAGGAAGACCGGATCATCAGCAGCAGGTCTGTGCCGGTTGACCAGGCTGCCCCGGGCCCCGATCTCACGGTTGCCGCGCCTGTCCTGCAAGGCTACGACATCGATCCCGGCTTTGAGTCGCAGGTGATAAGCATTGTTCCGGGTTCCCTGCCGGTCGCTCTCTTCCGCTATACCGCTCATCAGGCCTTGCCAGCAGGGGTTGGCCTCACAGGCTTCGACATGGGCATCGAGAACGAGAAGTGGCGCTATGGAGAAAACACCGGGGAAAGCGACTTGGACGGGACGCCTCGCACCAAGTATTGGGCAGGCGAGGACATGTTGCTCACGGTGAAGTTCGCGCTCTCGAGCGACGCGGCCGCCATACCGGCAGGCAGCAGGATTGTGGTGCCCCTTTATGACGAATGCCTCGATATAAGCCGCGTAGAGTGGCCAGACATCAGCGTTGCGGAGTTCAAGGACATCCAAAGCATCATGCTTGACCCAGATGCCCGCGAGGTCACCATAACCTTGAATGAGGTGAAGGGCGGCACACACCTTGCCATTGACTTCCTCTTGCGCTATCTGCGCGGCATGACTCCTTATGGCCACGAGACCAAGTATCATGCCTACCTGCTTGATGCCACGGGCGCCCTGGCAGCCGCCACCCCGGTGGATGCCTCTGCCCAAACCACCGCCGAATATGGCCGAAACCAGTTCTGGGCTTATGCGGCTGGTGCGGCCTGGGGCCCCCCCGAGGGCTACTTTGGCAGTGTGTCACCTGATGGCAGCCATATCTTGCCCGGCACCGAAGCAGATGTGTACTTCGGGTACCAGTTGTATCCTGAATGGCGTAGTGCGGAGAACGTCACGGTGACAGCAATGCTCCCTCTTTACCGGGATAAGGACGGCACCGAGCGCACGGCTGAGTTCAACGAAGCAGACAACCCAGGATGGGAACGTTCGGCAGACGGCAAGAAGGTGGTCTTGGCTGATTCCATCAAACGCATCGACACGCAATGCCTTAGGCTGCGCTTCCCGTCGATAGCCACCGACCAGCTGATAAGGATCAACATGCAGTGTGTCATGCTGCCCCTTCATGCGAACGCCTATGAAAAGGCTGGCTACCTTGCCGCCCTTGACGGCTCGTGGGCAGACGAAAGCAACCTCAATTGGTATGAAGGCGCCGCGGAGGTTGTCTGCAGACCGGCGCGAACCATAGATCTGCCTGACATCGTGGCATTCAGCAAGGAAGTTGCCACGTGGAAGGCCAACCGCTCTTTCTACGACACGCTTGAAGCCCGCAGCCGTGAATTCGTTTGGGACCTCACCCTGATTTTGCGTTCCGATTTCATCGGCAAAGGCCTCACCTTTGAAGACAGCCGCCTGGATTATCCCTTAGGGCGCATGGAGTATGTCGGCGTGCGCAACCCTAACAACACCACCATGGGCATCACCGCTTACGGCGCGGGCGCACAACCGGGCGATCCTGAGGTGTTCCTGTCTTACGTCGAGAGCGATGCCGCCCAGTACAACTTCCCCCAAAGCCTTGTGCCGCAGATAACCAGCCTGAAGATAACGCTTCCAGGTTTCGTCATGAACGAAGTGCTGAACAGCGCTCAGCGTGATACCAAGCAACAAAAGGAGGTGAAGGTACAGGTGGTCACCCGTATGAAGGATCCCGCAACCCCTATCCTGGCCAGCGGCCAACAAGATCTCTTCTTCAACACGGGCAATGGCTCAATGGACGTACATGACCCCCAAGATGATACCTTGGTCAGCCAGTATTCTTCTGTCAATGATGGCTCCAGTCAAAAAGAGACCTACTATCGTGCGCAAGCGGTGAACGAGACCTTTGCTGCCACCTGTACGAACTACCCCAAGGGAATGCTCGGTTTGAGAGAGCCCATCTACTACACCGTGGGCGTCCAAGGCGTCAAACCGTCCGATACGCAATGGACGGACTTCGCGATGCTGGATCTTCTGCCCAAGGACTCCTTCATCACCGACATCACCCTCTCTGAGGATTTCGCCGCATCGCCCGGTTGCGCCTACAAGATAATCACCAATTACCAGGGCACAGGCCGCACGGCGGTGGTCTTCACAGCCAAACGGCTGGCCACCCCGGCCACTTTTGAGGGCAACGGCTTCCTTTGGAGTATGGTTGTGGCTTACATCACCGTAGAAACCGGCCTCACTTCCACCACCTCGTACGTGAACGAGGTGTACGCGAGTGCTCAAAACCCTGCGGCCCCAGGCGGCATCGGTCTGCAGAACCGGGTGGAGGACATCTACGACATCAACGCCTATGGCGATGAGGCTTCGTACAAGAGCGTGAGCAATGGCGTGTGGTCGATACGCGGCTTGAACATGCGCAAGTTCATACATGCCGGAAACTACGATTGGAGCCAAGAGGGCGGCCTTATTATGCCCGGCCGTGAGTTCGAATACATGGTGAAAGTGGTGAACAACTGGGATCAGCCGATCGTCGAGCCGGTGTTCTACGATATATTCCCCTATATGGGCGATTACTCGTTGGATGTCGATAAGCAAAGCGGCAACCTGATACCGCGCAATTCGCAGTTCCGCAACATCTTTGTCTCGCTGGTCTTGCCGACGGGTTACACGGCCTATTACACCGACGACCCTGCTGCCGAGAACAGCGAGGCTTTCTTCGCCCAAGCTGCATGGAAGCCGCTGCCTGGTGCCTTCATAGGCACGGCATCGATAGGCACGGCATCGGTGGGAGCGTCACCTGCGGGTACGTCTGTGACACCCGCAAGCTTCGACCCGGCAGACGTGACCGGCTTAAAGATTGTGGCCGACCCGGGCATCGAGATACCCAGCAGATCCGACCTGGCATTCTACATCACGATGGCTGCCCCGCTCGACCCCGAGATGAAGCTGGAGGGCTTGCGCGCCTACGGCTCTGTAGCCCGCACCGACAGCAGCCAGTCGCGCGCACTGGAATCCAACAGCGCCTACAACGAGATAGTCTATGAAGGCGATATCATCTTGCGCAAGGTGGATCCGAACGGCAACCCGCTTGCGGGGGCGGTGTTCCAGATAGCAAACAGCGCGGGCAAGGTGATAACTACGGTAGAATCCGATACGAACGGCATGGTGTCCTTCGATGACCTGCCCTTCGACACCTATAAGATAACCGAGGTCAAGGCGCCCGATGGCTACCAGCTTTTGTCGGCGCCCCTGTATGTGGCCAGGTCGCAGATGCGCCTCGACGTTCCCTTCGATTTAGGCGACATAGAGGACCTGCCCCTGCCGCCACCGGTGCAGTATGCCTCGGCAAGCCTGGTGAAGAACAGCGTCACAGGCACGCCCATAACAGGCGCCACCTTCCGAGTGACCGGGCTGGACGCAGGTGTGAACGACCATATCAACAAGAGCGTCTCATCCACCAGCAAAGGCAACGTGGTCTTCCGCGACCTGCCCTTGGGCAATTACCACATCGAGGAAGAGCGCAGCGTGGGCAGGCTGGTGCCGGAATACAGCGCCGATTTCACCCTGGATACCGAAGGGCAGGTAAAGGACCTGGGCTTGGTGCTGAACCCACATGCCACTATCACCTTGTGCAAGATAGGCGTCCTGTCCGATGACTTGAAGGCCGTACCGGACGCACAGCTCGAGGCCACCAGCGGCATGCGTATGGCTGGGGTCACCTTCAATCTGTATGACGGCGCTGCCCTGAAGGCCCAAGGCCAGACCGATGCACAGGGCTTGCTTGTCTTCAGCAGCTTGGATGTGGAAAAGGAATACACCCTGGTCGAAACCGAGGATGCCGCAACCGATGGTTTTGAGCCGCGTCAGGCCTCCTACAAGGTGATGGTCGATGCCAAGGGCGTATTGTGGGTGCAAGGCGAGAAATACACGAAACAATACCTGGTGATCGGCAACAACTCCGTCGGAAGCAGCTATTATGCCCTTCTGCAGAAGCTCGACGACTCGGGCAGCTCGTTGGCCGGGGTCGATTTCCTGGTGTATTCCCTCGACCCTGGCATCACGACGACCATGACTATCGCCACCAACGCCGCAGGCGAGATAGAGCTGAGCGACACCCTGTTGCGCGATGCGGCGAACTTCGGGCCTTGGTGCCCGGACGACCTCTACGTCAAGGAAGTGCAGGCGCCGCTTGGTTATTATATCGAGCCCGGCTCCACCCCCCTCAGCGCTACTGGCCCAGGCTGGCACATCAACCTGCGTAACGGCTATGAGACGATCCAGATAGTGAACAAGGCGTCCGCCCTTGACGTGCGCAGCTACGTCATCGTGGCTGACTCGGTGCGTGACACCCTGCAGGCCTTGGGCTTGACAGCCCTGCTTTCCGCCTTGCCGACAGGTGCCGACCTGAGCGATCTGACGAGTGGAGAACAGGCCATGGTAGCGGCCGAGGCCACGGCACAAGGCTTTCAGCTGACCGAAGAAGCCGGGCAGTACCTGCTGCGCAGCCCCCTTGCGGGCGTCAAGGTGGCCGTGAGGGAAAAGGGTGCCGCCACCTATGACGACACGAACTCCTTTGAGGCTTTGACCGACGCGCAAGGCCGCATTGCCGTGCCGGGCACCTTCCTTATCGACGAGGAAAAGAGCTACACGGTGCTCCAGCTTGAGGCGCCTGCCGGCTACCTTATGGGCACGAACACCCTGCACGATTTCCGGGTGGCAGCACTGAAGCTGCATACAGGCTTCGATGGCACGGTGCGCTTCGCCTTCGACAACACCTCCGATGTGGGCGCCATCAAGGTGACCAAGATGGACAAGCTTGACTCGGTCGTGCTACCCGGTGTGGGCTTCGAGCTGTACAGTGACGCAGGAACCCTGATAGACACGCAGTTCACCGATAAGAACGGCGTGGCCGCATTTGTCAAGGTGCCCTTTGGCAGCTATTATGTGAAAGAGTGCGCGCCTCTGGCGAACTACGAAATCGACCCCACCGAACATCCGGTCACGCTTTCGTTGGCCGACCCCATAGCTTATATCCAGGTCTATGACGAGACCATCGAGAAGCGTTCCACCCTGAACATCCATGTTGCCGACGACGCGGGCACCCCGCTTGCGGGCATCGAGTTCATGTTATTGACATCGGCCGATGGCGGGGCAACCTGGACTGACTACGAAGCGGCCGGTATGTGGCCATACCCGCGTACCAACCGTGCCGGCGACCTCAGCATACGTGATCTTCCTGCCGGCCTTTACTGCATAGTGGAGGTATCCGACCTGCCCTATCTCGAGGCGCCTTCCTTCAGCCCATCGGACACCTTCGAGGTGAAGAGCAACGTGGCCGAGGTCTTCGAGGTGGACGTGGTGCACGCCTACAAGGCCTTTGCCGGATCCCGTGTGTTCAAGGATGTGGAGAACTCCGACGTGTTCGAGTTCAGCGACCTGACGCAAAGCTTCACCTGGCATATTGTTGCCGCCTTCGGCGACACCGACAGGGGCTGGACACAGGTCGAGATAATCGATCCCCTTGAAGATGTGCTGGAGGTCAAAGGGCTTTCCATCATGGATTCGCTCGGCAACACTGTGACGGATTATAGCTATGACCTGGACCCGGTCACCAACATTTTGACCATCGAGCTTCAGCCGCTTGCCGGAGGCTTCGGGCACCTGGTGGATCAGATCTACATCGTGTCGCTTGAGACATCCATCCATGCCGATACAAGCAAGGCACAGCTTGAAGCCTACCAGGCAGCAGGCGGCATCCCCAATCAGGCTGAGCTTTCCTTCAACGGCCAGGCAACCGCATCTGAAGTGCCTCTGGTGCTGTACAGCCCCACACCGCCCGCGACAGGCATGGAACAGGGCACGGAACAGGGCACGGGCACCCAGTCCGGCGAAGGCGGCACGGGGGCTTCTGGGGCTATGCCTCTGGGCAGTGGCACTGCCGCGACCGGCGATGGCACCCGCATGTTGTTAGTGGCGGCATCCACTCTGGCTGCGCTGAGCCTCGCCCTGACGGCATCACTGGGCATCGAGCGCTTCCGCAAAGGCCGCCGGCGCCTGCATGCCTGCCGCCATGCCCTGGTGCGGCTAGGTTAATGCTGTGATGAAGGACG
>JAIRPR010000154.1 GCA_031256895.1 Coriobacteriaceae bacterium | reverse complement strand
GACCCAGGCACAGGAAGCGGACGCACGGGCGGCAGACGGAGCCGTGGCGCACAGACAACGAGTACACAGCCAGGTGGAGGACGTGCGGGCATTGGCCGTGCTGGCAGTGGGCGTACCGGTGGCGACCGGCAAGGCACCGGACGCACCAAAGCCGGTTTGCGGGATGTTGTGCGGACGGGTGCGAACAGTTCGCCCGATACCCAACGCACGCCGCGCAGAAGGGTCACCTTGGGCGCAGGGGGTGAGCTTACCGAGCAGAAAGGCCTCGGAGAAGCCAAGCAACCAAGCCCACAGCCCGAGCCTCGCCAGAAAGGCCAAGCCGGGAAAGACCAGGCGGTGAATAAAGGCAAGAAGCGTGCCAACCAAAGGCAAGGGCGCAAGGGCGCCAAGGGGGCCCAGAATGCCGGACGTGACCCCGGCAGCGAGGCCAAGCAAGGAAAGAACCGCCAAGGACAAGGCCTCAGAAGCCCACAGGCAAAGGCTGGCAAGCACAACCAGGGCGAACGGGGCGGCCAACAGGCATCAGGACCTCGCCCCGGGCATCGATCGTCAGGCCTGCGCAAGGAACAACCCGGCGAGGCCCGGGGGCATGCGCCCACAGCAGGCACCCCTGCCGCATCATCCCCGAGGAACCAGGGAACCTTACCGGGGGGTTCGCCAAGCGCCACACCGAACAGAACACCAAACGCCTCACTGAGCAGCCCATCGAGCGCCCCGGTTCCTCCGACTTCTGCCCGCAAGCCAAGGCAACGCAGCCATAGTGCCGGCTCTTCACAAGCAGGTAAAGCCGATGAGTCTTAGGACATCGCTTCTGACCGACCTTTACCAGATCACCATGGCTCAGGCTTATTGGGAAAGCGGCAAAGTGGAAGAACAGGCATGCTTTTATCTGTACTTCAGGGAGAACCCCTTCAAGGGGGGCTTCGCCTTGGCCTGCGGTATGGCCCAGGTGGCTGAGATGCTCGAGGGGTTCTCGTTTTCCCCTGAGGAACGCGAATACCTGGCATCCCTTGACGCCCCGGGTGGCGGAAGGCTCTTCAAACAGCGTTTCCTCGATTATCTGGGGGCTTTGAGCCTTAGCATCGACATCGATGCGGTATACGAGGGCACCGTGGTGTTCCCCGGGGAGCCCTTGGTACGGGTGAGCGGCCCTATCATGCATTGCCAGCTCATCGAGACGGCATTATTGAACTGCATCAACTACCAGACACTTATCGCGACGAAGGCCGCTCGGGTATGCCTTGCGGCACGGGTGCCGGTCGCTGAGTTCGGGTTGAGACGTGCCCAAGGCCCTCAAGGCGGGCTTTGGGCATCGCGAGCCGCAGTGGTCGGCGGCTGTCAGTCGACCTCCAATGTGCTGGCAGGAAAAACATTCGGCCTGCCGGTCACCGGCACACACGCCCATTCATGGGTCATGTCCTTCGAGGACGAGCTTGAGGCATTCCGGGCCTATGCCCGGGCGATGCCCGACAATTGTGTGCTCTTGGTCGACACCTACGATGTGAGGCAGGGCATTGCCCATGCCATCACCGTGGGACTTGAGATGAAGGGGCGCGGGCAATGCTTGCGGGGCATCCGCATAGACTCAGGCGACCTGGCCTGGCTCTCAAAAATGGCACGGGCGATGCTTGACGAGGCAGGCCTTGCCGATTGCGGGATAGTCCTTTCCAACGACCTTGATGAGTACACGATACAATCGCTGCGCGACCAGGGGGCCTGTGCCACCTCTTATGGGGTCGGGACGAAGCTTGCCTGCGCATACGACCAACCGAGCCTGGGCGGCGTCTACAAGCTCTCGGCAATCAAGCAAGCCGGTTCTACCAAGTGGGAAGACCGATTGAAGATATCGGAACAGGCATCGAAGCTGACGCTCCCGGGAGTCCTGGACATCAGGCGCTATTATCAGGAGAGCGGGACCGTGGCAGGGGACATGGTTTTCGACACGTGCACCACCGTGGACCCAACAGAGGTCATCATCGACCCGGCAGACAGCTTGCGAAGGAAGTCATTGCACGGGAAGCGTTTTGAGACCCTGCTCAAACCGCTCGCACGTTCGGGCATGACTGTTCTCGATGCCGCGAACCGTTGCGCCCTCTCTGCGCAAGCGCGAGGCATCGAACAACTCGACACCTTGGACGAGACACAGAAGCGCATGGTCAACCCGCACACGTACCCAGTAGGCCTGGAATCAGGCCTCTTCGAGCGGCGCAACCGGCTGGTCGCTCAGTTGCGCGGCATCTCATAGGTCGGGCTGCGGTCGCGCCCGGGTTGCAAGCAGGCTTCGGGTTGCAAACAGTCTTCGGGTTGCAAGCAGGCTTCGGGTTGCAAGTCAGCCCCAGGCGGAGAACGTGCCCCGTGACGAAAACAAGCTCCAGACGGCACGAGTGCCCCGGGTTGCAAGCGCGTCACAGACGGCACGCGTGCCCCGCATTGCAAGCGTGCCCCGTGACGAAGACCGAGCCCCGTGCGGCAGGTCAGCCCCAGGCGGAAAGCAAGCACCAGGCGGCAGATACGCGAGAACGAGACAGGAAGAACACAGAAAGGACCCCATGATCAAGATCGTCACCGATTCGGTCGCATCCATTCCCGCTGATATGCTGAGAGAGGGGGAAGTAGAAGTCGTGAGCCTCTATGTCAACCATGACGGCGTCGAGCATGTCGATGCAAGCATGGACGTCGATGCCTTCTATGCCGACATCTACCAGATGGTCGATAACATCCCTACTTCAAGCCAGCCTTCTCAACATGTCTTGGAGGAATGCTTCCATCGTATTGCCCAGGCGGGCGATACCCTTCTGGGCATATTCGTCTCAAGCGGGCTTTCGGGTACCTTCGATGGTGTGGCAAGGGCTGCCCGATGTGTGAAGAAGCGCATCTCAGATTTCGAGTTCGCCCTGATAGATTCCCACTCATGCGGGTTTGACGAGGCATGGCCGGTGCTCAGGGCAGCCACTGTGCGCAAAAGCGGGAGAAGCCTCAGGGAATGCGTGGAGGCAGCCTTGAGCGGCATCAGGTCGAGCAGGTTCCTCTTCACGCCCGAGACCCTGACCTTCCTGCAGAAGGGGGGCCGTATCGGCACTGCGGCAGCGCTGATAGGCAACATCATAAAACTTTCCCCTGTCCTTACGGTGATTGATGGGAAGGCTGCCCCTCTGGCCACACTCCGCTCACGCAAGAAAGCCCTTTCACGCATCGTTGCCGAGTTCCGCTCCGATGTCGAGCACTATGGCTTGAAGAACCTGGCTGTCCATTACATCGGCGACAAGACTCCTGCCCTTGAATGGGCACACCAAGAAATCGAGCCCTTGGTCTTGAGACCGGTGCGGGTCATCCCGGTAAGCCCGGTCGTCGGTATGCATGTGGGGCCAGCAATCGGGATAGCCTACGAATGTGAACGTGAGATGCCGCATAAGTTCCCCGGTATGCAGCCATCCCTGGTCTATGGGTCAAGATGATGGGCGAGGGCATCTCGGGGCAGCTTGCCCCTCGGCATGACAGGCATTTCTCACACGGCGGAAGGAAAGAGGCATAGCTATGACGGCACGCTGCAACCTTATCATCGATTCCTGCTGCGACCTGCCTTTCGAGGTCGTTGATTGCAAGGGTATAGACCTCATCGGCTTCCCCTATGTCATGAGCGATGGGGAACACCAAGACGATCTGTACCGGACGACAACGGCCCATGAGTACTATCAGGCGATGCGTGAGGGGGAAGAGCCGTCCACCGCACAGCTTTCGGTCCCGGTGTTGCGGGAGGCCTTCCAAAAGGCGGCCGACAGCAAGGTGCCCACGGTGTACCTGAGCTTTTCAAGCGGTCTGTCGGGCAGCTATGATGTGGCCGAAATGGTGCTCGCACAAGTGATGTCCGAAAACCCCGATGCTCGGATCTACCTTGTCGATACGAGGTTGGCTTCTGCTGCCGAAGCCCTTCTGGTGTATGAGGCAATTCGCCAAAGGGCACGCGGCCTGACTGCAGAGGAGCTGGTCGAATGGGCTTTGGAAGCGCGTTTCTTCGTGAATGCGGAGTTCATGCTCGATGACCTCGGCGCCCTTAAAAGGGGTGGCCGGATCCCCGCCTCGGTAGCCTATGCCGGCGCAAAGCTTGACGTCAAGCCCCTTCTGACCATCGATCTGGAAGGGCGTCTCACGCTTTCAGGTGTTGCCCGTGGGCGCAAGAAGGGCGTGAAACAGCTTGCAGACCATTTTGAGAAGCGGGCGGTCAGCGCAGGGCCTGGGCAATGTGTGGTCGTAGCCCATGCCGATTGCCCCAAGGATGCCGAACGCCTGAAGGACGCCCTTGCGAAGATAGA
>JAIRPR010000096.1 GCA_031256895.1 Coriobacteriaceae bacterium | reverse complement strand
CCAGATAGCCCGCAAGCTCGCGCCCGCTGCCCTTGAAGCTGGGGTTCTCAATCAGGACTGCGCCGCAGCCCTGTTCGACTACGATGCTCTGGTCGTCCAAGGGGTCATGTGAGCTATAGTTATGGACACGGGCAGTGCCGAAATCGTATACCAGCACTTTTCCCTGTTCCAGGTTGACGATATTGCAGGAGTTCTTGTTCATGGGCTTCCCTTCTCAATCGGTTGTTGTCTGCGGAGGCATACCGGCTTGGGGCCTGAGGCTCACTCTTGCAAGAAGGCCGGCGACAACAGAGGCTTTGGTGCTGTCGGCAACGCGTGCCTTGCCGCTGTCGGCAACGGGTGCCTGGCACAGCCGCAAGCGGGAGCCTGGGAACAGCCGGCAACGGGTGCCTTGGTGCTTCAAGGCCAGCAATATTTCCGCTTCCCTTACCATGGTATGGATAAGCAGGGTGTCTGCCTAGACAGTCCACCTTCTTGTTACGAAGCTTATACCCTGCTGAAAACTGACCGGGAAGGGGGTTGAACGATAACCGGCTTGCCCCTGCTTTCGTATTTGCAGTGTGGATTTCCTTTGATAGCAGGCTGGGTGTGATAGAGTAACGGGTGACATATATAACCGTTCATAGTTACCCCCAAGGGCAGGCTTCGGCCAATGTCTCAGGGGGTATCCGGATGGGCGGGCGTGCCGCAGGGCACGATGCCGCAGGGCACGATGCCGCAGGGCGCCACGTGCAGGACAGGCGGGCAGCAGGGCACCGCTGGGCAGGGCATCATGCAACAGGATGCCACGCGCAGGGTGCCACGCAATCGGGCCTCCCCGCAAAGGTGCCCGCGCACAAGCCCACATGCCGCCATTCGGCGCTGGGCATGGTGCCCAGTGCGGCCGGGCGCCCATCCGTCCATAAGAGAAAGCAAAGGTCCATGGCAGGGTTTCTCTCGAAGCTTTTAACCCTCGGTGAAGGCAAGCAGCTCAAGGCATACGAGGACATCGTTCAGAAGATCAACGGCATGGAAGCAGCCTTGAAGGGCAAGTCAGATGCCGACCTGGCAGCGTTGACGGCATCCTACAAGGAACGCAGCGACAGGGGTGAGACCCTCGAAGCGCTTCTGCCCGAGGCCTTCGCCGTCGTGCGTGAATCCAGCATGCGCACCTTGGGGATGCGCCATTTCGATGTGCAGCTCATCGGGGGCATGGCGCTCCACAACGGGCAGATTGCCGAGATGAAGACCGGTGAAGGGAAGACGTTGGTCTCCACCCTGGCGGGTTACCTGAATGCCTTGGCCGGGAACAACGTCCACATCGTGACCGTCAACGACTATCTGGCAAAACGCGACAGCGAATGGATGGGCAGGATATACCGCCTCCTGGGAATGAAGGTGGGGCTCATCCAGAACGGCATGTCGCCTGAAAAGAAGATACCCGCCTATCAGGCCGATGTCACCTATGGCACCAATTCGGAGTTCGGCTTCGACTACCTGCGCGACAACATGGTCACCCGTGCCCGGCTCCGGGTGCAGCGCGGCCATCACTTCGCCATCGTCGACGAGGTTGACTCCATCCTCATAGACGAGGCGCGCACCCCCCTCATCATCTCGGGGGCGGGCACCCAGGCTGCCGAGACCTACAACAAGTTCGCCCGGGTCATGCCCGGACTCGCAAAGGGCATCGACTTCGACATGGACGAAGCGAAGAAGACCATCCACACCACCGAGAGCGGCCTTGAGAAGGTGGAGAGCATGCTGGGCATCGACGACATCTACGCCGATCCCTCCGGACAGCTGGCCAACCATCTGCAACAAGCGCTCAAAGCCCAGTTCCTCTTCCATCGCGACGTGGATTACGTCGTTGTCGATGGGGAAGTGAAGATAGTCGATGAGTTCACCGGGCGCATCATGGAAGGCAGGCGCTATTCAGAAGGCCTGCACCAGGCCTTGGAAGCGAAGGAGCGCGTGCTGGTGAGGGAAGAGAACCAAACGCTTGCCACCATCACCCTGCAGAACTACTTCCGCCTGTACCAGAAGCTGGCGGGCATGACCGGAACGGCCATGACCGAGGATGCGGAGTTTCGCCAGATCTACAAGCTGCCGGTCATGGCCATCCCGCCTAACCGCCCCGTCATCAGAAAAGACGAAAACGACCTCATCTACCGCACCATCCATTCGAAGTTCAATGCGGTGGCCGATGAGGTGGCTGACCGCCACCATGCCGGCCAGCCCTGCCTTATCGGCACCGTTTCCATCGAGAGCTCTGAGAGGCTCTCGCGCCTGCTGGACAAGCGCGGCATCCGGCATGAGACCTTGAACGCGAAGAACCACGAACGCGAAGCCCATATCATCGCCCAGGCCGGGCGCGTCGGTGCGGTCACCATTGCCACCAACATGGCAGGCCGCGGCACCGACATCATCTTAGGCGGCAACCCCGAGATCCTGATGGAGGACTTCCTGGCCGCCGAGGGCATCGATCCGCTTGAGGCGAGCGAGGAACAAAAGGCGGCAGCCCTTGAACAAGCGCGGAAGGTGACCGATGCCGAGCACATCGCCGTGGTCAAAGCGGGGGGCCTCGCCGTGATAGGCACCGAGCGCCATGAGAGCCGACGCATCGACAACCAGCTGCGCGGCCGTTCCGGACGCCAGGGCGACCCCGGCGCCTCCCAGTTCTACCTCTCGTTGGAAGACGACCTCATGCGCCTTTTCGGCGGCAACCGCATGGAAGGCATCTCGCGCATGATGGAGCGCAGCGACTTGGGCGACGAGCTGCCCATTCAGGCGGGCATGGTGTCCAAGGCCATAGAGAGCGCCCAACGGCAGGTTGAAAGCATGCACTTCGCAGCCCGTAAGAACGTCCTGGAGTACGACGATGTGATGAACCTGCAGCGCGGGGCCATCTACGACGAGCGCAACGCCATCCTGGACGGCAAGGACATCACCGAACGCATCCCCGAGATAATCCGCGAATCCGCAAGCCCCGTTGTGGCCGAGAACTGCCCCGGGCGGGTGCCCAGTGACGATTGGGACACCGAAGAGGTGGACCGCTGGGTCGCCGACATGTGCGGCCGCACCGGTTTCACGACAGCCGCCCTGGCGCACGAGGACGATCCCGACCTGGTATTGGACGCGATAAGCGCCTATCTTACCGAGGTCTACGAAGAAAAGGCGCAGCTCCTGGGCGAGGAAGCCATCAAGACCTTGCAGGCACAGGTCATGCTGCGCATCATCGACACCCGTTGGATGGCCCATCTGCAAGAGATGGACTACCTGAAGACCGGCATCGGCTTGCGTGCATTCGGCCAGCGCGACCCCTTGGTCGAGTACAAGGGCGAGGCCTATACCGCGTTTCAGATGCTCACCGCTTCCCTGTACGAGGACTTCCTGCGCACGCTGCTGCGGCTCCAGATCGCCGTCCAAGAGGTGCCCGAAGAGAAGAGCCCCCTTGAAGGGAAGCTCAATTACTCGTCCCCCGAGGCGGCACTGGAATCCGGCCCCTCGATCGTCAAGGCACGCCCGCAGGCGGCTGCCCCCGCAGGCCTTCCGGGGCAACCGCCAAAGCCGGCCATGGGCAAGGCGCAAAGCTACGTGAAGGACAAGGACGACCCCTTCGCCAATGCCGGCAGGAACGACCTTTGCCCCTGCGGCTCGGGCAAGAAGTACAAGAAGTGCCATGGGGCGAACCTCTGATGCAACGCCCGCATCATGGCGCAAGCAGATCAACCAAGGACAGGAACGGATAGAACACGACCAATGGCCGATACCGACATACAGGACATAGAACGACGCAGCAAGCGCGTCGCCGAAGCGAAGGGATACCTTCAGGTAGAGAAGAAACAGGCCGAGCTTGACCGGCTTGATGCCGAGATAGCGCAGCCGGGCTTTTGGGACGACCCAGGCCATGCACAGGACGTCGCGAAGCGGGCAAGCGTCCTGCGCGAGACGCTTGCCGAATACAACCGGGCTTATGGCCTGCTCGAAGATGCACGGGTCGCCTTCGACCTCCTGAACGAGGATGAAGGCCTTCAGCTCGAGCTCGATGCCTCGCTTGCCGCCTTGGACGCCCTTCTCGACGGCCTCGAGGTCTCTTCGTGGTTCTCGGGACGCTTCGACGCGGGGGACGCGATACTCACCGTGAACCCGGGGAGCGGCGGGCTTGAGGCACAGGACTGGACCGAGATGCTCTATCGCATGTACACCCGCTATGTCGAGAAGAAAGGCTGGAAGGCCAAGGTGCTCGATGTGGTACCCGGGGTCGGCATAGGGCTTGACAAGGCTATGATCCAGGTGGAAGGACGCAACGCCTACGGGATGCTGCGCGCCGAATCGGGCGTGCACCGCCTGGTACGCATCTCGCCTACCGACGACAAGAAGCGCCGCCACACCACCTTCGCCGGCGTCGAGGTCTCCCCGGTCCTGCCCGACGACATCGAGGTCGACCTCAACCCTGCCGATGTGCGCGTGGACGTCTACCGCTCGAGCGGGCCGGGCGGGCAGAGCGTGAACACGACCGATTCAGCGGTGCGCCTGACGCATTTGCCCACCGGCATCGTGGTCACCTGCCAGAACGAGAAGTCTCAACTGCAGAACAAAGAAGCCGCATTCAAGGTGCTCAAGTCGAAGCTCTACGAGATAGAGGAACAGAAACGCGAAGCCGAGCTTGCCGAGCTGCGCGGCCAACGCATGGACAACTCCTTCGGCAGCCAGATACGCAATTATGTGCTCTACCCGTATCAGCTGGTGAAAGATGTGCGAAGTGGCATAGAGACCGGCAACGTCGAGGCGGTCCTCGACGGGGACATCGATGATTTCGTCATAGGGTATCACCGCCATAGGCTCACCACCCTCTAAAGCCTCCTTGACAGCCCTTCCGGGCGTACGGGGATGGCCGAAGAAGGCTTGCCGGCAAGGTTTGCGGGGGGCTCGCATCAACAGGAAGCCTTAAGAACAAGAAAGCGAGAGGAAGGAACGAACGGTATGGACGTGGCATGTGTCCGAGAGAAGGCGCGTGAGGTGCGAAAAGACATCCTGCGCATGATAGCACAGGCGGGAAGCGGGCATCCTGGAGGCTCGCTTTCTGCTGCCGACATCCTGGCCACGCTGTATTTCGGGGGGGTCTTGCGCGTAGACCCATTGGCACCCAAGGCAAAAGACCGCGATTACTTCATCTTGGCGAAAGGCCACGCCGCCCCTGCCCTTTACGCCGTCTTGGCCCATGCGGGCTTCTTCCCCCCCGAAGAGCTGGGTACTTTGCGCCAGATGGGAAGCCGCCTGCAAGGGCATCCCGATTCCAAGCTGCTTGATTGTGTGGAGGTATCGACCGGGTCGTTGGGCCAAGGCCTCTCCATCGCATGCGGCCTTGCCTGCGGCTTGCGGCTCGACGGCTTGCCGAACCGGGTGTTCACCTTGTTGGGCGATGGGGAATGCCAGGAAGGCCAGGTATGGGAGGCGGCCGGCTTCGCCGCACAGCAAAGGCTCGGCAGCCTCATAGCCATAATCGATTTGAACGGCCTTCAGATAGACGGCCCTTGCCCCGAGATCTGTGAGGCCAGCAGCCTGGCCGAGCGCTTCGGCGCCTTTGGCTGGGACGTCCATACGGTGGACGGGCATGATGTCGCAGCCCTTCATGCCTGCCTTTCCACGGTACGGGAAGCCGGGGGGGAAAAGCCCCACCTGGTAGCCGCCACCACCGTGAAAGGCAAAGGGGTCTCGTTCATGGAAGGCCAGGCCTCATGGCACGGCAAGGCGCCGGATGCCCAACAGCTGGCAAAAGCCTTGGAAGAACTCGACGAGAAGGAGGCCCACCATGCCTAGCCAGGAGACCTTCCCCTTGGATGCCTGCGCCCTGCTTGCCAGCCCAGGCAGCGACACGAAGAAGAGGGCGACACGTGAGGCTTATGGAAACACCCTGGTCGAACTTGCCCAAGCAGGAATGCCGGTGGTCGCCGTTGATGCCGACCTTTCAGGGTCCACCACCACCGCGAAGCTTGCAGCCTTGGGCACAGGGCAGGAAAGCCGCCTTTTCAACTGCGGAATTGCCGAACAGAACATGATAGGGGTGGCAGCGGGGCTTGCCCTTGCCGGCCATATCGCCTTCACCGGCTCCTTTGCGGTGTTCGGTACCGGTCGGGCTTATGACCAGATACGCAACACCCTTGCCTATTCAAGGCTCAATGTCAAGGTGGCGCCTACCCACGCGGGGGTCTCGGTCGGCCCTGATGGGGGCAGCCACCAGATGCTCGAGGACATCTCGCTGATGCGGGGCATACCCGATATGAGGGTGCTGGTGCCTGCCGATTACCCTGCCACGGCAGCAGCCATCAGGCTTGCAGCGAACACCCCCGGCCCTGTGTACATCCGTATGGGCAGGGCACAGGTCCCGCAGATATATGCTGAAGGGGCGCCGTTCGAGATGGGCCGCGCCGCCGTGCTTCGAGAGGGCAGCGATGTCACGCTGGTCGCCTGCGGCGTCGAGGTGGCCGAAGCGCTGAGTGCCGCTTCGCTGCTTGCGGAAGAAGGCATCTGCGCAGAGGTCATCGATGCCTTCTGTGTCAAGCCCCTTGACGAGGCGGCATTGCTAGCCTCGGTGCGCAAGACGGGCTGTGCGGTGGTGGCTGAAGAGCATTCGATATTCGGAGGCCTTGGGTCTGCCGTTGCCGAATGCTTGGCGCGGCACTGCCCGGCGCCCGTAGAATTCATCGGCGTCAAGGACACCTTTGGGAAATCGGGCTCATCGGAGGAACTCATGGCTTACTTCAGCCTCGATGCGCCCTCCATTGTTGAAGCTGTGAAGAAGAGTATCGCCCGGAAGGGCATCTGGTAAAATACCGGAAGGCACTGGTTGAGGCAGGATGCCTTCTTGAAGCCCCCCGCGTACCCGCGTATGCGATGCCCGGCTTCCAGACGTTCTCCCATCAGCCTTGCCATCATTCAAGCATACGTCTCAGTAAAGACTGGATCTGAACGGAGTATTCTGTGACAGACTATAGCAACCAAGGAGGCATTGGACGCCCTGGTGTGCGCAGGGCGGCCTCCCCGGGAAGTGGGGCTTCGGGGAGCTATGCCCGCCATGCGACATCGCAGCTTTCAGCATCGCTGCCTGTCTTGGACATCGATGACGCGCCGCAGGTCGCAGGCACACCGGTCATCACCTTCGACCGGGTGAGCAAGATGTATCCGGCACAACCGAACAAGCCTGCCCTGAACAGCATATCGCTTCAGATATACGCAGGGGAGTTCGTGTTCTTGGTAGGGCATTCCGGATCGGGGAAATCGACCTTCATCCGTATGCTCATCCGCGAGATAAAGCCGTCGGAAGGCCATATCTATGTGGCCGACGAGGACTTGTCCACCATGAGGGGCTGGCGTGTGCCTTATCTGAGGCGCAACATCGGCTGCGTCTTCCAGGACTTCAAACTGCTTCCCAACAAGAGCGTCTTCGAGAACGTTGCCTTCGCCCTGGAGGTCATCGGCAAGAGCCGCCACGTCATCAAGACCCAGGTGCCCGAGGTGTTGCGCCTGGTGGGCCTTCAAGACAAGCTGAACAAGCGCCCCGACCAGCTTTCCGGCGGCGAACAGCAGCGGGTGTCCATCGCACGGGCCATCGTGAACCGCCCGCCGCTCCTTATCTGCGACGAGCCGACGGGCAACCTGGATCCCCAGACGTCCCGCGGCATCATGGACCTGCTCGAGCGCATCAACCGCACAGGCACCACGGTGCTGGTGGCCACCCATGACCGTGAGATGGTCGACAACATGCGCAGGCGCGTCATCGCCCTTGAGCGCGGCCATCTGACCCGCGACCAGGACAGGGGGGTGTACGGTTTCGATGTCTAGCCTCATCTATTTCCTCAAGGAATCGCTCCACGGCTTCACCCGCAACCTCTCGACAACCCTGGGGTCCATCATCACCATCTTCCTTTCGCTGCTCATCATCGGCGTCTTCCTCATCGGGGGCTTCATTGTGGAAAGCGTGGTCTCTTCCGTCGAGGAACGGGTGTCCATAACCGCCTATGTGGCCGACAGCTCGAACGATTCCCAGATACAGGAGGTGCGCAGCTACCTTTTAGGGCTCGAAGGCGTGGCCGCGGTGGGATTCACTACCAAGGACCAGGCTTTGGAGAAGTTCCGAAACAGCATGACCTCGAACCCCGAGATCATCGATCAGCTCGACGGCCAGAACCCGCTTCCCGCTTCCCTGGACATCGAGCTTTCCGACCCCCAGAAGGTCGAACAGGTGGCCCTTGCCCTGGAAGAATACCCGACTTACCGCTCGATTTCCGAGGATCCGGGCAACCCGGGCGGTTCCATCAAATACGGGCAGAAGAGCGTCGAGAGGCTGTTCACCTTCACCAACTACGTGCGCTATATCGGCATGGCCTTGGTCGTGCTGCTCATCTTCATTGCCCTGGTGTTCATCAACAACACCATCCGCCTGGCCATTCTGGCGCGTCGCAAGGAAATAGCCATCATGCGCCTGGTGGGCGCCTCGAACGGCTTCATCCGCGGGCCCTTCCTGATGGAAGGCGCCCTGCACGCTGCCATAGGGGCGTTGTTGGCGATAGGCTCCATCGAGCTGATACGCGGCTTTGCGCTTCCCAAGGTAGCGGATGCGTTGCCTTGGTTCCCGATAGACCTGGGGGCGCAGGCCTTCTTGACCGTTTATGGCCTCTTGCTTGTGTTTGGCCTGGTGATAGGCTTTCTCGGTTCAGCGCTGGCCATGCGTCGCTACCTGAAGGTGTAAGACCCTTCGCAGGAACGGGGTGTTCAGGTGGACGGCCATGGCACGCATAAGCGCGAAGCGGGAAGGACCGGGACACGTCTTGGAAGGCTCCACAGCCTGACGGCGCAGAGGCCCCGTGCCGACGAGGCGCACAACCTGAAAGCCATCGGGCGCATGCTGATCATCGTCTGTATTTGCGCGGCCTTTGTCTTGGGCTTCTTGGTGCGTGGCGACCAGGCCTTGCTCAAGGGCATCGGCCTGGAGTCCTTCGTGGCAAAGCCTGCCGACAAGACGGGCCCCTCTTTGCCCGATGGGTCAGAGGATTCGCTGGGGCCGCGTTTCGCCGAGATCGAGGCACTCCTGCAAAAGGAAGCCTTTGATTCCTTTGACCTGGACGAAGCCACGGCCGAGCTCATGGTGGCGCTTTCCTATGCGGCACATGATGAATACCTCCGTTATTACAGTGCCGAACGCTATGCTGCCTATGTGCAGGAAAGCGCAGGGGAATACGCGGGGATAGGGGCCCTTTTCTCGGAAAAGGGCGGAAGGGCCTATGTGGTCGATGTGTTCCCGGGATCCTCTGCAATGATGGCGGGCGTCGAGGTGGGGGATTTCGTTGTCTCCATCGACGGCGACAGGTCGCAGGACTGGTCATTGACCGAGGTGGTCAATGCGCTTTCCCGAAGCGAAGGAGCCAGCGTGGTCATAACCTGGCGCCGCCCGGCAAGCCTCGAGGACATAGGGGGAGAAGAGCTCACCACAACCCTGGCCTGTTCAGACTACAACGAACCCAATGTCATATCAAAGCTTTACGGCAGGGTAGGCTATATCACCATCAGGCAGCTGACCCAGAACTCCGCAGAGCTGACGGGCAAGGCCGTCAAGGCTTTGAGCGACCAGGGCGCCCTGTCGTTCGTGCTGGACATGCGCGACAACCCGGGCGGCTATCTGTCGCAGGCCGTCGATATCGCATCGCTGTTCGTCAAGAGCGGCGTGCTGGTCAGCATACAGACCAAGGAAGAACGCGCAACCACGAAGACGGCCACCGGCTCGGTTGTCACTGATAAGCCCTTGGTCGTGCTGGTCAATGGCAACACCGCCGCCGCTGCCGAGGTCTTGGCCGCAGCGCTGCAAGACAACAGGCGGGCCCAAGTGGTCGGCCAGAAGACCTTAGGGAAGGGGTCCGTGCAGGTCATCCGCCCCTTGAGCTTCGGGGGGGCCTTACGTTACACTGCTGCCTATTACAAAGGGCCAACCGGACGCGAGATAGACGGCCTGGGTGTGCTTCCCGACATCGCGGTGGAGCAGAGCCTGGCCGTTCCTGAGGACACCCAGAAGAACCTTGCCATAGAGACGGCGCAGTCCTTGATTGCTTCCTAGGCAAGCCGTCCATGTCCCCTGTCCGCCATAAGATGCGCCGACGCCCCCGCAGCAATCCATGCGGCGTCTTGCAGGTGAATGCCCGGGGCTATGCCTTCGTGAAGACGGCCGAAGGCGAGGTGTTCGTCCCTGCGTCGAAGCGCGGCGGGGCGTTCGACGGCGATATGGTCGAGGTGGCCTTGGTCTCGGTCAACCACAAGCATCGGCAGCCCGGGAAGGAGCATAACCAGACAGGTGACAAGCCGACCGCCCGGGTGGTCCGGGTGATAGACCGCGCCCACGACTACGTGACGGGTCGTTATGAGGTGGCAGAGCCCTTCGGCGTGGTGGTCCCCGACGATCCCCGCATCCCTTATGACATCTTCACCCTGCGATCCGAGAACCCTTCCCTTGAAGACGGCGCCATGGTCAAGGTGCGCATAACCGAGTATCCCAGCCCCCGCAGCGCTGCGACCGGCGTGATAGTGGAAGCCGCGCCAGCTGAAGAGGAAAGCGACCGGGCGACCTGGGCTTTGATAGCACGCCATAAACTAGAGACCGAATTCACCGCAGAAGCGCTCGATCAGGCGCGCTCTGCCTGCCTTGACGAGGCTGCCGCCCTAGCCGAAGGCTACCGCGACCTCCGCGACCGCCTGGTGTTCACCATAGACCCCGAAGACGCCCGCGACTTCGATGACGCGCTCTCGCTCGAAGAAGACGAAGGCATGATGCGCCTGGGGGTCCATATAGCCGACGTCGCACGTTTCGTGCCCTGGGATTGCCCTTTGGATTCGGATGCCGCAAGGCGTGCCACCAGCGTGTACCTGGCAGACAGGGTGATCCCCATGCTGCCCGAGGAGCTTTCGGCCGAGCTTTGTTCGCTCAAGCCGGGCGAGACCAGGGCAGCCCTTAGCGTGGACCTGTTCCTGGATAGCGCTTGCAGGCTGGTGCGCTATACGGTGTATCCCGCACTCATCAGGTCGTCTGCCCGTTTCAGTTATGAAGAGGTGCAGAATGCCTTGGAAGCGTCAGGGCAATGCTGTGCAGAAGGCCTGCTGGAAGGCAGGGGATACAGTCAGGGGGAAGCCCTGGGAGGGCATCGGAGGAACTGCGCTGCCGACCCTGCCTTCCGCGGGCGCCTTGAACGTCTCGACCGCATCGCGCGAACACTTTCGGCGCAGCGCAAGAGGACAGGGGGCATCGATTTCTCGACCTGCGAGGCGAAGGTGCGCCTCGATGCCTCGGGTCGTCCGGAAGCCATCTTGCTGCGGAAACGGACTGCCGCAACAGCGCTGGTCGAAGAAGCGATGATATTGGCGAACACGACGATCGC
>JAIRPR010000025.1 GCA_031256895.1 Coriobacteriaceae bacterium | reverse complement strand
GGTTGCCAACACCACCCCTTTGCTGGCGTTGTACTGCACGTAGCCATCGCTGGTCTTGCAGATGGCACCCGTCACCCGGGTGCCCGGGCCGCCCGGTTGGACAAGTTGCACAACGGGTGACTCGAAAACGAACTCGGCGTTTCCGGTCTTTTCCGCAAAGGCCTTGAAACGGTACTCCGTGATGGTGGCCATGTTGATCTCGGGGTGCTTGCTGGGAGTCGCATCAGGGCCAAACCCGCCCCCCAGGTCCTCGGCTGGAATCTGATCGCCGATGCTGCCGCCCATGAGCCAGTGGTAGGAATGTTCTTCCTTGTGTATTTCCTGGTTAGAGGCGTTCGCGGTGATCAGGCACATGGCACCGTCGGCAAGGGAGAGGTCGAGCATCCAGTCCATGGTGCGCTCGGATTCGCGGAACCATTTGGCAACGAAGGACTCGCGGCAACGGCCTGCGCAGGTCTTCACCCAGCGGGCTTGATTGAGCGGCTTGTCGATGTAGTAGCCCTGGGGCGCGTAGTTGGTCTCGAGCATCTTGGACCAGGCAGCCCCGGTGCCGCCGATGCCGTTGCCGTGCAGGACCTTGTCCTTTTCTACCAGGATCACCTTGGCTCCCAGCTCTGCGGCACGCGCCGCAGTCGCGGTGCCGGCAAAGCCGCCTCCGCAGATAAGTATCTCAGTATCGACCGTTTTCACTATCTCCGATGCCTCGATGTCCTTCGGCTTGTTCGCACGGTCCCACGAATGGGTCGCCGCCTTGCTTTCTGTTTCAGGCGCACTGTTGCCCGCAACCGGTTGGGCGGTGCCGCCGCCCGCAGGCGAACAAGCACTGACGGCGCCTAAGGCCGCAACCGAAAGGGCACCGAGGCTTGCACCCTTCAAGAGGTCGCGCCTTGAAATTCCATTCATTTCTTTGTTCATGAATCCTCCTTATGTAGGTTTGGCGATAAAAACCAAGGACTACTTTAAGCGTGGCACCCACCACAAACAATGAGCCATTTAGGCTCATTTAGAGCTGTGCTGCCTTGCTATCCGCTGTGACATTGCAGCCCATGCCAGCTTCAGAGAAGGGTGAAGGGCTTGTGTGCAGACATCAGATCAGGAAGGTCGGGCGGGAAGAAGAACACTATCTCCTTTCCTTCCTTCCTCTTTCGGATAAGCCCCCTGTCGAAGAGCCTTAAGAGGTCATTGCGGGCACTCCCCTTCACTATCTGGAAGTGTTCAGCGTACCATCTGATGGAAACCCTGAGGTCAGGCCTTTTCAAGGCCAGTTCGCAGATCTTGCGTTGCCGCGTGTTTATGTCAGGGTCAGCGGACAAATGGAAGATGAGGGCTTCATCGCGCTTGTCTGCCTGTTCGACCGCCGCCTTGAAAGCCTTGGCCTCTTGGAGGATAGCATCGAGCAAAGCGCAGATGCGCGGAGTGAAATCAACCCCTCGGGAGTTGTCGGCATCCTTATTGAATGCATCGTTATGATCGGTCATGGGATCTTCGAAGGCAAGATGCATCTTCGAATAGGGAAGATATGCCAAACAGCCGTATCCGCTGCGATAGAGGACCAGTCTTCTGAACATGAGCTCAAGCAGCCCGTTCCATGCTGCGAAAGGCTTGAAGTTCACCATGATGAACGTTATGCCGATCGCATCCTGTAAAGGATGTTTGCCTGTTCCATTGCCCGTCTCAAGCAGCAGCTTCAGGATCTCATGCTCATTTGGCGCAATGGCCTTCGTGCATTCGCGGCTGCTTCCGTCGCGCAAGGCATCTGCACAGGTCTTATGGATGTCCGACAACGGATCTCGGTCAAGGCTGGAGCCTTTCAGTAAGAGGCCATGCAGTTCGTTGACCAGGCACATATCGAATGGCCTTTCTGCGTACGAGGCAAGGTTCGAAGTGAATTCCTGCACATTCACCACTGCCTGCTCAACAAGGCTTTGAGGCTCTTTTTTGTGTAATACCAATGCCCGCACCTCCTCGTAGCCAAGTCGGTAGCCGTCCCGCTTTGCCGCAACAACCAGTTCATCGCAGACGGCTTGTTTGAAGATGAATTCGCACGATCTTTCCTTGAAGGCCTTCGACAAGGGGGAAGCAGAGGAGCACAGGTCGTCACATTCCTTGAGTAAGTCGATCACAGAAGACGAATCAACGTGCCAGGAATGGGGGAAGGGCTTAATCTGGTGTACGCTTCCACTTGATCCAATGTCTCTACGCAATGAGACGATGATATCCCAAGCCTGTTCATGGGTGAGTCCGAATGGCATTGCAAGCGTCCTGAACGCTTCCCAAGAAAGAGATTCCTGTGACACAAGGCGATGCAATTCTTGAAAGCCACGGTCGTGCAGGAGTTCCAGCAAGGCATCTACGGTTTTTTTATCCATAATAAAACCTCGGGCATATCGAAAAGGCAGTGGGGGCTGAACGCCTTGGACAAGCGGTAGGGCCGTCCTCTGTGACATCCAGGGATCCCGGGCTTTACTTCTGATGGCATCATCCCAAAATCCCCCTTTGTTGGCAACTGTCAATTAATGACACTTCGTTGCAGCAAGGGCTTTGATGAGCTGTTTTGCAATGCAGGAATTATCAGTTTCCCGGCGACCGCACACCATATATTATGGCGACGATGTCAAAAGCTAGGACATCAGCCCGGGAGAGCGGCCACGCCCAGCCGTCTCGCACAAGGCAAGAAAGGCACCCCCGTTCGTCCGACATCGTATCTTGGGCACCGGACAACCAGGCACCTTCTCGCAGCTTTGCGCGAAACAGTCGGACGTGGACAACTACAAGGAAAGGATTCACCATGACCACAGGAACAGACAATTCACAGCAACACACGAACCATACATCTGCTTTTTCCAGCACCGGCACAATTGCCAACGCAGCCCATGTAACACACCGTGAAAACAAGCCGCATGGCCTGAAGGGAAGCCTGTGTAATTATCAGGACAAGGCCAGAGACTTAAGCCGCAGAGGTTTCCTTTCTGGAGTCGGGGTCCTGGGAGCCGCTCTTGCCTCAACAGGCCTTAGTAGCCTTGCCGGCTGCAGCCCCGCATCAGCCCAAGCCGCCTCGAAGGAATCCTGGCTGCCAGAGAAATGGGATTACGAGGCAGACCTCGTTGCTGTCGGGGGCGGCGGGGGCGGGCTTGCGGCTGCCATACAGGGTCAGGACGAAGGACTCGAGGTCATCGTAATCGAGATGCTTGGTGTCACTGGCGGTTCAAGTGCTATCTGCGGCGGAGGCATCGGCATGTGCGGCACTCCCCTGCAGGAGAAGTTGGGCATCGATGATTCCCCTGAAAAATACCTGAAGGATGTCTTGGAGAACTCCGCAGGCCCCATGGCAAACGAGGCGAACATCAAGGCGCACATCGATACCGTGACTGAGATGTATGATTGGCTGACAGGCTTGGGGCTTGTGTTCCCCGAGGAAGGACTCCTTCGTTCCCAAGGGAACAACACCATCCGCGAGCATCATGTCGAAGGCGGCCCTGGGCATGCCATGCAGATAATACGTGATGCCGCAGAAGCAAAAGGCGCACAGATACTCCTGAACACCGAAGGAACCGCGCTCATCCAAGATCCCGCTACGAAACAGATACTCGGTGTCGTAGCCAAACAGAAGAGCAAGACCATCTACTTGAAAGCCCGTAGGGGGGTACTGCTGGCTACCGGCAGTTTTGCGGCGAACCTAGAAATGCTTGAACAATACCGCTACGGCCTTGGCAACAGCAAGGTCATCTGTTCACCTGGCAACATGGGTGGAGGACATAAGATGGCCATGCAGGTAGGAGCCGTGTTATTGAAGGCAGGTTTCAATGTGGGCGTTTCGGTAGGATCGGCGAAAGGTGAAAGCGGGGCAGACATCGGTGGGCTTTTTGTCCAAGGGGCTATCTTGGTGAACCGTGAAGGGAAGCGCTTCATTGACGAGTCCGTCGGTATCAATAGCGTAGGTCCCACGCTTTCCGCACAGACCGGCGGCAGCGCTTTTCAGCTCTATGACCAAAAATTCGCAGATATCTTTTGGGAGAACCCCTCGAACACCTATTGCATTAGAAAACATGTGGAAAAAGGTCTTGCCATCAAGTGCGAGACCTTGGAAGATGCAGCAAGGGAAATAGGTTGCCCGGTGGATGCCTTGAAGGAGACGTTGGAGAAGTATAATGCCGATGTGACACAGACCGGGTCTGACTCTGTGTTCGGCCGGAAGTTCTGCAATGCGGGCGGTGGAGAGTTGATGGCCTTCAACCAGGCCCCCTACTATGTGTTCGAAACCGTCCAGGCTATGGCAGGCATGGGTGCCGGACTATGGGAAAACGAACAGTTCCAGGTACTCGATCAATACGGCGTTCCCATCCCCAACCTGTATACGGCAGGCGAGATAGTCCAATATACCATGTTGGGCGTCGACACCACCTACTGGGTTAACAAGACCCATTGCGGATGGGGCTGGTGCGGAGCCATGAACCATGCCCGCCAAATTGCCAAACGCCTGTTAAGTGTCGAATCCTGGGATGCCTGAGAGGTGCCGGCGAGGCGCGCATTGCCTGATGGGCGCCTTCCACAGGATGTACTTGCGGAAGGCGCCCATCCTTTTTGCGCAGGGGCTTGCGGTTCAGGCTGTTGAGGGTTTCGCATACTCATGTGATTGCTCGAAAGGCTCCCTGCAACCTAGCGAAGGGGCTTTCGGTTCAGGCTGTTGAGAAGCTTGAGTCCGTGAAGCGTCAAGCCCTCTTCAACAAAAGCCCTGCAAGCCAGCAGGGGGGCAAGCAGCGGGGAATCCTCCCCCGTCAAGATCACCTTGGTCTCATAGCCCAGATCCTCCCAGATCATGGCGATAAGGCCATTCACGCGGGCGACCTCTCCCAAGATGATGCCCGACTGCATTGCCTCTCGGGTGTTCTTTCCCAGTACCGAGGAAGGAAGTTCCAAATCGATAATAGGCAGACGTGCGGCGGCCTGCGAAAGGGATTTGGCCGAAAGCCTCAGCCGTTCTCGAGCGATTCCGATCTGGGCCAACCGCGCCCCTGCCTCGCCTGGCGTCAGGGAATCGCTTCCCGAGAGCAGCAGTTCCATGGAGGAGCGTTCTCCGTCGAGTTCCGCGAATTGCCCAAGAACGGAATACGGGACCTTGATTTCACAAAAACCGGAAAGAGGGGCGATTTCTCCCATCAAGACCTGGAGAAGCGTCGTTTTGCCGCTGCCGTTGGGTCCTTCCACCGCCACGCGCTCCGGACCCATCATCACCCAGTCGATGGCGTCCCGGCACGCGCCATAGGGCAACACGATTTTTTCCATCCTGAGAACGGCCTTCGCCGCGTGGACAGCGCAAGCCGGCGGAATCAAGACAACCGGATCCTCGATTCCGGCGTTCATAAAGGCTTCTTTTTCGGCCGCGACACTTTCCACCGTCTTTTTTTTCTTCAGAGCGTTCAGCCTGCCCGACGTCTTTTC
>JAIRPR010000199.1 GCA_031256895.1 Coriobacteriaceae bacterium | reverse complement strand
TCTTGCGGGGCATCGATACGCCAGTATAGCACCTCTTGAGCGCCTCTGCTTGTCATTCCTTTGCCATATACTACCTTTTGGGTTATCACGCAGGGGCCCAAAGCCTCAAAATGCGCAGTTTCGAGTGATGCGCCTCAACGGGTGCCGCCCTACCCTGAACGGGTTCAATCACGACACCTCTGAAAGAAGGAGACAGGATTATGAAAGAGGAACTATCATTGGACCGGCGCAGCTTCATCAAAGGGGCTGGCCTCGCGGGCGCGGCAGCAGCCTCGGGCATGATCGGCCTTGCGGCCTGTACGCCCCAAGACAAAGAGACCTTGGCACAGAAGTCCGAACTGGTACTTGATGCCGAGACCTTCTCGAAGGCGAAATGGGTCTTCGAGATCGCGCCCGACCCCATCCCCGAGGAAAAGATAACCCAGACCATCGAATGCGAGATACTGGTGATCGGAGCCGGTTGCGGCGGCCTGGTCACCGCAGCTTCAGCGGTAGAGGAAGGCGCCGATGTCATCGTGATCGCCGACAGCCCAGGGCCGGTCTCGCGCGGTGGCTCCAACGCTGCCTTCAACTCACGCCTGACCCACGAGCTTGGCATGGATTACACGCGTGAAGAGATAGAGCCCATCTTCCAATCCATCTTCGCGGCGAACAGCTTCCGCCTTGACCAGGATAAATGGTGGCTGGTCTACAACGAGTCCGGCAAGGCCATGAACTGGCTCATGGACAAGATGGCCCCCTATGGCATCACCACCGTCATCGAGAACAACCAACAAGACGAAGGAGGGCCGCTGGCCACGCTGAACGTCTCGCATTCCTTCGTTTCCGAAGGGAACACCGCTGCAGGCGCCTCTCAGCAGATAGTGGTGGAAGCCCTGGCGACAGAGATAGAGAAGGGCGGCGGACAGATCTCGTACAAGACCACCGCCGTACAGCTCGACCGCGAGGCAAACAATACCGGGCGCGTGAAGGGCTGTGTGGCGAAGAAGGATGGGAAGTACCTGCGCTATGTGGCATCAAAGGGCGTTGTGCTGGCCACAGGAGACTTCTCGCAGGACCGCGACATGGTAGCCAAATACTGCCCCATCGCGCTGCCCTTCGGCAATGGCGGGGTCTACGACGGCTCAGGGCTCAAGCTGGCCCTCTGGATAGGGGCTGCCTGGCAGAAGTACACGCCGAACGCCCCCATGCTTGCCACCATGGGCGACGAAGTGCTTCCCTGCCGTTGGTGGGCAGAAGGCGCCCTGACCACCTTCCCCGGCTTGCTGGTCAACAGCAAGGGGCTGCGTTACAGCAACGAGAACTGCACCTATGGCTATATGCCCTACCCCCAGCGCGTCCAGCCTGACGGCTGTGCCTTCCTGATATGGGATGACGATTGGGTATATGCCTCTGCCCCTTGGCAAGGCGACCGTATCGGGGGAGAGCCTCGCGACACACAATGGGTCTACGACGCCATGACCGCGCTCTTCGATCCCGACACCGATTGGACGACCACCGAGGAATACGCGGGCTTCGATGCCACCATGGCCGAGACAGCCGTCAAGGCGGACACCCTAGAAGAGCTGGCGGATGGCCTCGGTCTTCCTCGTGAGGCATTCCTAGCCCAGGTCAAGCGTTATAACGAGTATTGCGCAACCGGGCTTGATGACGAATTCCACAAAGACAAGCGCTTCCTTCTGCCCGTTAAGAAGCCGCCCTTCTACGGCATCAAGAACGAGCCCTATACCCTGTGCATCACCGGCGGCCTGAACACCGATATCCAGATGCATGTCTGCGATTCCCAGAACGACCCCATCGAAGGCCTTTACGGGGTGGGCACCGTGGTGGGCGATATGTATGGGGACGTCTATGACTACCGTGTCCCAGGGATCAACCTGGGCGGCGCCTGCAACACCTTCGGCTACCTGCTGGGCAAGAACCTCAGTTCCGGGAAGTGGTAGAAGGCTTTAAGGACGCACGGGTTCCTGAAGCTTTTGGAGGCTTTGGGGGCACGGGCACTCGATGCTTTCACGAAACTTCGGGTGCCCAGGTGCCCGATGCTTGCACGGGGCTTAAAGGACGTACGGGCACCCGAAGCTTTCACGGGGGCTTTGGGTGCCCAGGTTCAAATTGGGTAGAAGGCTTTAAGGACGCACGGGTTCCTGAAGCCTTTGGAGGCTTCTACCCAAGCTGAGGAAATCCTGAAGGGAAAGCGCCTCACCACGGACTTCCGGGCTTATGCCGGCATCCTTGAACAAGCCTGGCAAGGTGCTTGCAGAAAACGGGCATCGGGGCTTATCCCCTGCCGCAAGATAGGCTTTGCATGAGTTCATCAACGTCTTGCGGCGATTGGCGAAGGCGGCGTCTGCCATCAACGACGCCGCCTCTCGTATCGCTGGCGTGACAAGGGCCCCCGCGTTGTCGCGCAGCTCGTGACGGTCGAGCCTCAGCACTACACTCTCGACCCGGGGCGGCGGGAAGAAGTTCGCAGGCCCCACCATGAACCTTCCCGCGGCTTTCGCGTAGAGCTGCAATTTCACCGTGTATGCCCCATAGGCCTTGGTCCTTGGCTGTGCGGCCATACGGTCAGCCACCTCACGCTGCACCATGACCGTTGCGCTTCGCAAGGCAGGGAAACGCTCGAAGAAGTCAAGCACCAGCGTTGCAGCGACCGCATAGGGGAGGTTCGCGACCAGCTTGGTCGGCAAAGGGGGCAGAGTGTTCAGAGAAGCCAGGGCAAGCTTGAGGTCCTCATCATCAACCTCGCGGGCATCCTTGTTGATGAGGGCAAAAGAACCTGTATAGTCTGCGGTGGTCCGGGCAAGCACGGCCTGCATGTCGGCATCACGCTCAATCGCCACCACCTTGGCGCCTTTGCGCAGAAGCCCCAAGGTCAAGGTGCCGATACCCGGCCCTATCTCGCACACCGTGTCTGCCGGGCCCACATCGGCCAGAGCGCAGATGCGCGACACCACCCCATCGTTTATGAGGAAATGCTGGCCGAGCGCCTTTTTGGTCCTCAGGCCGTGTTCCTCGAGCACCATGCGCGTCTGCGCCACCGATGCCAAGGGGGAAAGCTTATCCATCAACGCCTGCCCCAGAAAGCGTCCGGCAATCGCCTTCGGGGCATGCCGCCCAGGGGCTTTCCCACAAGGTGCCCGCGACACCCGAACGGGCTGCAGAAGCGATGGCCTCGTCTGTGATGCCGACGCAATCGAAGACCTCTTCGAGCCGGAATCCTGCCACAGCGAAGGCCGAGCGCACCGAGATGGCCAAGGGGCTGAAGCCATGGGGGTCATTGCCTTCCCCAAGAACGAAGAGCCGCAAAGGGCGCACCGCCTTCATCCGTTCGGCGTGGCCACGCGCATGCCACTTCCAGAAATAAGGCTGCATGCGGTCGATGACCGCCTTGAACTGCGCTGGGGGGCCGGCGAAATAGACCGGTGACACAATGGTCAGCTCATCGGCGGCATCGAGCAATGGGTAAAGGGGCTCCAAGTCGTCCTCAAAGGGGCATCGGCCTTCGATGCAGCAATCGCAGCCGGTACAAGGCCAGAATTCCTTTTCGGCCACCGAGAACAAGGCGATTTCCGCATCGGGATCGTCCCATTCCTTGAAGCGGATGAGCGCCTGGGCAAGCGCGGCACTCCGCCCCGCTTCACGCGGGGATCCCATGATGAACAAAGACCTGGTCATACGAAGCCTCTCCTTGGTAATTGCCCGTCGTAAGCGACCGAATTCCCCCCGCACGCGAACCAAGGCCTGCATGTCAGCTGGGGGTGGGGCAGGGGCTGGAGCAAGGGCTGGGGCTTGGTCTTTGGTTGGGGCAGTAGCTGGGTCTGTCTGGTGTTCTTTTCCAGGTGTGCGAACCAAGGCCTGCACGCCAGCTGGGGCTGGGGCAGGGGCTGGGGCTTTGGCTTGATCGGCCTGGTGTTCACCGGTCACCCCTTTGCCAGGCAGTCGGTTCGCGGTCGAGCAGGCCAAGGGCGTTCTGGTAGATGCTTTCCAAGAACTCCGCACTGCCGAGGGGGTGTGTGGCCGCCAGAGGCTTCGCCATGGCACCATCGGGGGCGTCATCCAAGAATCCTTCGCTGCCCACCAGTTGATTGTTCTCCCAAAGGGCGGCAAGCAGATGTGCGGTGAACACGGTGTGCTCGGGCCCACAGGCCATCCCGCGCACCGGTTCGGGGGTCATGAAGGGTGCATCGGTCTCGGTGAGCAGACGGTCTTGGGGAACGCACAAGGCGGCTTTGCGGGTGTCATCGTTCTTCTTGAAGGTCAAAGGGCCTCCGAAAGCGACATAGCAACCGTGCTCAAGCCAGGGAAGCAAGGTGCCCACATCCAGGTTGTAGCAATGCAGCAACACCCCAGCCTGGGGAAATCCCAAATCGCGCATGATGGCTAACCCATCTTCATGGGCTTCCCGCATATGCAGGATCAAAGGCAGGCCGCTCTCGTGCGCAAGGCACACCTGCCTGCGGAACACCTCGCGTTGCACTGCGCGGGGCGAATGGTCGTAGTGGTAATCGAGGCCTACCTCGCCCAAAGCACAGGTGCGATGGTCGCGCAGGCGTTCAAGCAGCATGGCTTCCATCCGGGCATCATAGTGCTGGGCGTTATGGGGATGGCATCCGATGGCCACCCGGACACGGGGGATGCCAACAGCGGGGGCAAAGGAGGCAGCGCAAGCCGCAGAGACAGCAGCACCAGTGCCAACAGCGGGGGCAAGGGGGGCTGCAGGGGCAACGAGGCCAGTCGGTGCGACAGGCGCGGCGGCAGGAGCAGCAAAGGCATGAGGCACAGCGGCAATGGCGGAAGTGTCGATGCCCGGCTGGGGCATGTCTTGTCGCAAAGGGCAGTCGATGCCTTCCTTCACGGCTTCCCGTCTGGTGTTCTCCCAAATTGCGGGTAGGATGTCCTGTGCCTTGCTGAGCCATCCATCCAAGGCGTCGTAGGCGGTATCGGCATCTTCATGCGGGTCGGCAATGCTGCAGATGAACCCGACCCGCAACAGGGCGCACCGCGCAAGCACCAGGGGCACATCGGGCAGCATGTCGAGATGGGCATGGGTATCGGCTATAAGGGCAGCGGGAGGCAGGCACGGGGCGGCGACCACCTGATAGCCGCCCCTTTTCCGCTTGTTGCGGAAAAGGGCGTCCTGCCAAAGGGGCTCTTCGTGGTTCTGGCTTGTCATAAGGCGTGACCTAGGCTAGCTCCACGGCTTCCCCATCGAGCCGTGGGAACAAGGCATCCCCCGTCTCGACAGGATTGCCCGCAGGAAGGCCGCCCCATGCCCCTGCCTGCCCTATATCGGTGATGGCGGATGGATCGCCCAGGCCTAAGCGCCTGAACACCTCGGAAGAGGTCTTGGGCATGAAAGGTGCCAGGTAAAGCGCGATGATGCGGATGGCCTCCAAGGAGTTGTAGATGACAAAGGCCAGATCTGAGGCGGCTTCTGCCTGTTTCGCCAGGTTCCAGGGCGCTGATTCCTCCACATAGAGGTTCACCCTGCCCGCAAGCCTTTGCACCGCCGCCACCGCAGCAGAGAAATCAACCGCACCCATTGCTGCGTCATAGTGCCCATAGAGGGCATCGGCAATGTCCTTCAGGGGGTTCGGGGCATCCGCGAATGGGGGCGCCACTGCGGGCACCTTGCCATCGAAGTACTTCTCCGTCATATTGAACACCCGCGAGCAAAGGTTCCCCCAGGTATTCGCGAGGTCGGCATTATAGACCTGGACCATGCGCTCCATCGAGATGCTGCCATCGCTGCCGAACTGCACATCGCTCATGAAATAGTACCGGTATGCATCGACGCCGAACACCTCGATAAGGTCTGAAGGGCGAAGCGCATTGCCTTTCGATTTCGACATCTTCTCGCCCTTGGTCAGAAGGAAACCATGGCCGAACACGGTGTGGGTTATAGGCAGGCCTGCCGCCATCAGCATGGCAGGCCAGATGACGCAATGGAAGCGGATGATGTCCTTGCCTACGAAGTGGTACTGCATAGGCCAGCGGGCATCGAATTCGCCCGGCCTTCCCTCGTCTGCATAACCGATGCCGGTGATATAGGCCAGCAGCGCGTCCGCCCACACATAGGCGACATGGCCTTCGTCGAAAGGCAGGGGTACGCCCCAATCGAAGGTCGATCGCGATATGGAAAGGTCCTTCAGGCCGCCGCGCACGAACGAGGTGACCTCATTGCGGCGCGTCTCAGGCTTGATAAAGCCGGGGTTCTCGTCATAGAAGGCCAACAGTTGTTCTTGGAAGTCGGAAAGCTTGAAGAACCAGTTCTCTTCCCCCGATGCCTCTTGGACGGGCCTTTTACAATCGGGGCAGACCAGAATGCCGCTCTCGTCCTTCTCGAGGTCGCTTTCTGCGTAATAGGTCTCTTCATGGACACAGTACCAGCCTTCGTAGGCACCCTTATAGAGGAAGCCCTTCTCGTAAAGGTCGGTCCAGAAGCGTTGGACGGTGCGGGCATGGCGCGCCTCGGTCGTGCGCACGAAATCGGTATAGGTGATGTCGAGCAGATCCCATGCCTCTCGAAAGGCAGGCTCCATGGAATCGCACCAAGCCTGCGGCGTCATGCCATGGCCCGCCGCCGTATCGGCGACCTTCTGGCCATGTTCGTCCAGGCCGGTCACAAAGGCCACATCGTAGCCGTTCATGCGCTGGTAACGGGCGACCGTGTCGGCAGCAATGGTGGTATAGGCCGTGCCGAGGTGCGGAGCCGCATTGACGTAGTAGATGGGGGTGGTAAACGAATAGCTTCCTTTTGGCATACCCTTCTTCTTTCCCGGTTCTTCGTGTTCTTCATAGCCTCAAAACCCGCCGTCTTGCTTTTTCGGGCTTCGCGGCGCACTCCTGCGCGGCGCCGACGGCTGCTGCCAGCCTGCCAGCTGCGGTTACGGCCGGACGGGCGCGGCCTGTCGCGGCTGACGCGGCGGGATCGGCGGTCGCCGGCCGGACGCGGCCTGGCGCGGCGATCGCGACAGTTGCCGGTCGCAGCGGTCGTAGCGGTTGCCCGCTTCCCTGCGGTGCCGGCGGCTGCTTATGGTGAGGCCGTTCTGTACCGCAGTATTGTATCACTCCCCGCGCGAAGGCCGGCGCAATAGGGCTGCTTGTGTGCCTTTCATGGGGGAAAATGTGAAGAAACCTGTTCGGAGGTATAATTAATCGCTTTAGTGTATCGAAAGACTGCCGAGTAAGGATTCCGTGGAATGCAGCACGCCAGAGCAAGGAAGGGAACCTCATGCACCATCGTGTTCGCCCTTGTCTTTTCTTTGTTAATATATCCAGGCCATAGCCTTCATCAAGCGGGGGTTGCCTTTGCGGCTACCACCGAGACCGAAGCCGCCCTGACCGAGACACAGCAGCTCATCGAACAGTCCGCCAAGGAATACGACGAGGCAAGTGCCCATGTCGCATCGCTCGAGAAGCAAATCACCGAAAACGAGGCCCGTATCTCCGAGCTCGAAGAAGAGCTTCCCCTCCAAGAGAAGCGTTCTCGGGAAGCCGCGGTTGCCTTGTACAAGATGCAGCAAGAAGGATACTCGCTGGTCGATATGGTGCTTGGCGCCCAAAGCATCCAGGAGTTCCTTGCCTCCATAGAATACGTGACCCGCATCCAAGAGATCAACGTCAACGAGATCAACCGCTTGACCTCCTTGAAAAACGAACTGAGCGCTACCAAGCAGTCGCTTGCCCGGAACAAGGTCGATGCCGATGCCGAAAAGGCCAGGGCAGAGGAATCCTTGAAGGCCGCGCAAGAACGGCGCGAAGAACTGCAGCGCAAAGCGCTCGAAGAGGCACTCGCCCAAGAAGCAGCCCTTCAAGCTGCCCTCCAGGCTGCGGCAGAGAAAGCCGCTCAAGAAAACCAACCAGGCGATACGACCACCCCTCCCCCTCCCGTGACCACCCCCGACCCCCCGGGCAACATCGATTGGTCAAGCGACAAGGAGGCCTTCGTGAACGAATGGGCTGGTCGCATCGACGCCTATCTTGCGGGATCGCCCCTTGCCGGACAAGGCGTCACCTTTGCCGAGGCAGCCTGGAACTATGGTGTCGATCCGCGCTTCTCACCTGCCATTTCGAACACCGAAAGCTCGAAGGGACGCTATTGCTTCCTTCCCTATAACGCCTGGGGATGGGGCTCTGTCAGCTGGGGAAGCTGGGAAGAGGCCATCGATGCCCATGTCCGTGGCCTGGCACGCGGGTACGGCTACACCATCTCGGTCGCGGGTGCGCAAAAATACTGCCCGCCCAACTGGGAGCACTGGTACACCAGCACCCTCAATCAGATGAATACGATCTAAGCCGTCCCCAGGAGCGGACAGGCGGGACACAGGGACACGGGGGAGCGGACACGGGCGGGACACAGGGACACGGGGGAGCGGACACAGGGACGGTCCAGGGGCGGACACAGGGACGGTCAACCTATATTGGTTTTTTATTTCACTGTGCTGTCGGCTTGTTTCTTGAAAAAGGCCTTTAGTGGGTTTTTTGCCATGATCCTGGGCATGAGGAGCCAACCCTC
>JAIRPR010000197.1 GCA_031256895.1 Coriobacteriaceae bacterium | reverse complement strand
CACGACACGCATTCCCTGGTGACCTCGTGGAAGAACCTGCATGAGGCCATCGACCGGCTGAGCTGCCATCACCGACAGAAGCACACGCTGATCCTCTCATCGCACCATGAGCCGGAAGACAGCGACGACCTGTTGGCAAAGATAAGCTACCTCCATAAGCTTGATGCAACGGCAAGCAAGGCAAAGGACGCACGCGGCCTCATCGAGGCGATGCAGGCGGCATATCCCGGCCACAAAGGCATGAACTACCTTGAGATGACGGCATCATCTCTGATGGGCGGAACGTCCTAAGACCATTCAGAGACCCAGGGCCTCTCTGGCCATCTCGCGCAGCCGGAACTTCTGGACCTTGTTGGATGCCGTCATGGGGAAGTCGTCGACGAAGAACACGTGCTTGGGCACCTTGTAGCGAGCCATACGCTCGATGCTGTAAGCCCGCACGTCTTCAGCGCACATGCCCTCAAAGCCGGGGCGGGTGCGGATGAAGGCACCGACTATCTCGCCGAGGCGCTCGTCGGGGATGCCGACGACCTGGGCGTCAAGCACGCCTGGCATGGTCAGCAGGAAGTTCTCGACCTCGAGCGGGTAGATGTTCTCGCCTCCGCGTATTATCATGTCCTTCACGCGCCCGGTGACACGGTAATAGCCGTCCTTGTCCACCATGCCGAGGTCTCCCGAATGGAGGTAGCCGTCCGCGTCGATGGCCTTGGCTGTCTCTTCGGGCATCTTGTAATAGCCTTTCATGACATTATAGCCCTTGCAGCATAGCTCGCCCGGCTCGTCCAAGCCGCAGATACGGCCGGTCTCGGGGTCAATGACGCGCACCAGCACCGGCTCATGCTTGCGGCCGACCGTCTCGCATTTATGCGTGATGTCGTCATGAACGGTGGTCTGGGTGAACACGGGGCTCGTCTCGGTCAGGCCGTAACAGATGGTGAGCTCGCTTGCGTGCATGCGCTCGATGACCTCCTTCATGGTCTCAGGCGGGCAAGGGCTCCCCGCCATGATGCCCGTGCGCAGGCTCGTCAGGTCGAAGCGGTCGAAATCGGGGTGGTTCAATTCGGCGATGAACATGGTGGGCACCCCGTACAAGGCCGTGGCGCGTTCCTTATGGACTGCCTGGAGCACCAGGCCTGCATTGAACTCCTCCACGATGACCATGGTGCAACGGTGCGTGAGCGAGGCCATGACGCCCAGCACGCAGCCGAAGCAGTGGAAGAAGGGCACCGGCAGGCACACGCGGTCGACCGGTGTGAGTGCCTGGCCTTCCCCGATGTAGAAACCGTTGTTCAAGATATTGCGGTGCGTCAGCATGACCCCCTTGGGGAACCCCGTGGTGCCGCTCGTGTACTGCATCATGACCACATCGTTGTTGTCGAAGCTGGCAACAGCCTTTTCCAGGGCGTCGTCGGGCATGTGGTCGCCCAGCAGCAGAAGCTCGGGCACGCTGTAGAAGCCCCGGTGCTTCTCTGGCCCCATATAGATGAGGTTCTTGAGCATAGGGAACTCTTCCGACACCAGGCGCCCTCGCTGACAGCTCAGGGATTCGGGAACCAGTTCCCTGATGATGGCCAGGTAGTCGACATCCCGGTAGGCGTCTATGACGCAGAGCGCCTTCATGTCCGACTGCTTGAGCACATAGGCAAGTTCGTGGCTCTTATAGACGGGGTTCACCGTGACCATGACCACGCCGATCTTCGCGGTCGCATACATGAAGGTCAGCCAATCGGGAATGTTGCGCGCCCACACGCCCAAATGGTCTCCCGGCTCCATGCCGATTGCCAGAAGCCCCCGTGCCAGGTTGTCGGTACGCTCGTCGAAGTCCTGGTAGCTCCAGCGCAGCGAGCGGTCGGGATAGACGACGAACTCATGCTGGGGGTCTTGGGCTACTTGCGCTTTGAGGTAAGCCCCGATGGTCTGCTCGGAATGCAGCTTGTAATCGGGGGAGCCGGGCTCGCCCTTGTCGTGCACGCCGGACGGGGCATCAGCCGTCCTCTGTTCGCTCAGGGGCTTGTCTGATGCCGAGGAGCTCTTGTTGTCAGGGGAAGCAGGCCTTCCCTCGTGGTCGCACTTGTGCGGCATGGATGTTCCTTCTTCCTTTTGCCTTCCGATATCCCCTGGGGGCTTAGAACGGGGTGTACACGACGGCCAGGAACTTCGCGTTCTGCCCCTCGTGGGCCCGCACTTGATGGGGCACGATGGAATCATAGTAGATGCTCTCGCCAGGGTGCAGCACGTAGAGCTCCTTGCCGTACTCTATCTCGATGCAGCCTTCCATGCCATAGAGGAACTCCTCTCCTTCGTGCTGGGAAAGCTCGTGGTCGGCTTCGCCGCTTGGGGTGATGGTGATGATGAAGGGGTCCATGTGGCGCGTGGCACGTCCTTCGGCAAGGCTGAAGAACCTCAGGTCGCCTGCGTCCGAGACCGTTTCCAGGCTGTGCCTGCGTGTGGCCTTCACGATGTCGTCTGCCTTGAGGTACACAGGCCCCAGCGAGTCGTCATCGTCCATGAGCGTTCCCAGGCGCACCCCGAGCGCCCGTGTTATCTTGATGAGCGGAGCCAAAGAGGCAGCCATCTGGCCGACCTCAAGTTCCTCGATGACCGATAGGCTGCAGCCGCAACGCAAAGCAAGCTCTTCTTGGGTCAGCTGCAGCGCCTCCCGTAAGGTGGCTATCTTTTCTCCCAGTGAATGTGCTGTGGTCATGGGTCAACTCCGTTCCGCTGCAAGGGCAGCATCGTGTCCTTCATAGTCTGTCACCGCGCCTCCCTTGACCAAGCAAGAACAGCGGTCATGCCAGCGGGTGGCTGCCGATGGCATTCGCACCCTGTGGGCGGCTGCCGCGCCATGCCAGCGGGCGGCTGCCGTGTCATGCCAGCGGGCGGGTGCCGTGTCACGCCAGCGGGCGGCTGCCGATGGCATTCGCACCCTGGGGGCGGCTGCCGCGCCATGCCAGCGGGCGGCTTCTGCGCCATGCCAGCGGGCGGCTGCCGATGGCATTCGCACCCTGTGGGCGGCTGCCGCGCCATGCCATCACAGGCAGCAAGGCTGCGCCTCAGGGCACGATGTGGCACCGGTACCGTATTGGTCTTAGTGGGTGTCTATTGTAACGCAAACAACGGGGGGCGTATTGCAGAAATCGGCCATCCCTTCCATCACCCTTGCAGCCCCTCATCGACAACATCCCGAACGATGTTCGCAAGCCCAGGGAAATCGGCCATCCCCTCCTTCCCCCTTGCAGCCCCGGGAATGCTTGACATCATGCCGGGCTTCGCCTGTGTGCGGGCTTTCCGCCCTCCATCCCCCTTGCAGCCCCGGGAATGCTTGACAAGCCAGGACAGCCTTGGGGGCGGGCTGCCCTTTTAGCTGCCCGCCCCCCGATGATGCCTGGATGCCGTGGATACGCGATCTGACTCAGACAGCCCTTCCTGCGTCGTTTCCGCCCCGGATGGCAAGAGCGATGTTGTAGGGCTCGTCGCAATCGCCCACCGCATAGGTCTTGATGCCCGAAAGGCCGCTTATCAGGGACTTGTTCGCCTCAAGCTGCGCTCCGCCGATGATAGAGTCACAGGCGATGACCTGTTCGGTGCCCTCGCCGGTCGCAATGGTGACCTTGCCCCCGCTGATGGACTTGAGGGACGACCCTGTCCAGACCCTTACGCCCAACGAGTAGAGCGCAGTGGTCATGAAGCGCATGGCATGCTGGGATTGTTCCTTGTCAAGCTCTTTGTTGTCGTTCGGGGTCACGATGATGACGTTCTTCTTGTGTACCGTGAGCCACAGGGCGCAGTCGAAGGCCTGGGCGTTCGAGCCCCAGACGACCACGGTATCGCCCGTATCGGCAGCCATGAAGTCGTCGAAGGCTATCTCCTTCACACTGCCGTCGCCGCTCACGGGCAGCTTCTCGCGCACACCTCCCACCGCCAAGATGACGGCATCGGGGGCCTGTTCGCTTATGAAGGCGGAATCGACCTCCTTGCCGAGCACCACCTCGACGCCGGTCAGCTCGAGCTGCCGCTCTAGGTAGGCCTTGAGGTCGTCGAGGTTCTCGTGCGGCCCTTTGACCATGCTTGCGAACGACAGCATGCCGCCTAAGGCGCCAGCCTTCTCGTACAGGGTGACCTCATGGCCGCGGGCTGCGGCGATCCGGGCAGCCTCCATGCCGCCAGGGCCGCCGCCTATCACCATGACCTTCTTGGCAGCGCCGGAAAGCGGGGGCAGCTCATACGTGGCTGGCGTGCCGGGCGCCCCGCTCATGACACGCTGGGTGAGGGCGTTCACGCGGCAATAGCCGAACTGGCGGTTGTCGGGGTTGCCGCCGATGTGGCAGTGCAGGCAGCGGGTGCAAGGGGCTATCTCGCTTATCCTGCCCTCGCGCAGCTTGTTCACGTATTCGGTGTCCACCGTGAGGGGGCGGTTCATGATGAAGAAGTCCACCTTGCCATCGGCCAGCGCGGCCTCGAAGAAGTCCGGGGCATGCGCGGGATCCATGTAGGTCACCGTGCCGCAAGGGATGCTGACCGCTTCCTTGTAGCGCCCTACTATGTCTATCAGCATGCCGGCACCGCTATGGTTGCCGATTAACTGGCCTTGCCAATGGCGCTTGAAATCCCATTGCATGCCATAGCCGGTGGCACCCTCGATGCCGTTCAAGATGAAGTAGAGGTCGCTGCCGAACTGGCAGGGATGGTTGCCCAAGGGGCCTAGCCGCAGGTGCATCGAGTCACAGCCTGCCGCTTCGAAGAGCTTGGCAAAGGCGATGCCTTCCTCAATGGTGGTCGCCCTGTTGTGGGGCTCGGTGACCATGTTGTCGGGCGTCATCAACGTGGCGTCGTTGGTCAGGTTGTCGTTCTCCTCGATGCAGTCTATCAGGCATTGCACGACGAAATCCTTGCCGCAGGCATCCTTTATCTTGGTGATGCACTCGGTGACGAAGCGTGCGCGGTCGGCCAGGGTCTTGGTGCCGTACTCGTCGGTGCGCGTGTTGTGGAAGCGCGAAAGGAAATGCTCGCCCAAGTTGAAGCCGGCCGCGTTTATCTCGAGCGCCACGAACCCCGCTGATTTGAGGTCCTTGGCGATCTTCACGGCGGCATCCTGGCTGCGAACGATGTCTTCCTTGGTCATCGCCCCCACGTCGCCCGCGAAGGCAGCCCATTGGTAGCCCAGTTTGGCGCCATAGCTGCCGCATTCGTCCGCCATCTTCTTTGCAAAGGCCAAGGCTTCAGGGGTCACGGGGTTGAACTGCCCCGTGAAGAAGTCCACCGAGTCCTCGAAAAAGGGTATCCCTTCGACCCAAATGAGCTCAACGCCGCCCTTGGCGAAGTTGATGTAGTATTGAAGCAGCTCGTCGGTGGGGCCGGCAAGATAGGCGGCTGAGCCGGCCGCTGACTTTATCATGCGGTGGCTGGTCTCGACCGATCCTATCTTCAAGGGCGAGAAGAGCGTCTTGAAGTCGGTCGTGTTCTGGCGGTAGTCGTAGTCTTGGGGGTTGAGGTAGGCCGCCGCTATCAGATCGCCGGTTCCTGCTGACGTGCCCGCTGACGTGCCCGCTGGCCCTGATGCGGTGCCGGGGGCACCAGTTGCGGCGGTGCCGCTGGGTGCCGCGCACCCCGTGATCTGCGCGCCCGCAGCGGCAAGCCCTGCCACCGTGACGCCTGTCAGGAACTGCCGCCTCGACAGCCCTGCCCCTTCCTTGGAATTTCCCATGGTCTCTCCTTTTCCGTGACAGCACCCGAAGACAGCCCGGCGGCACTCGTCATGCCGAGCCTCTGGGTGCAAGGTGTAGCGGCATCCCCTTGACAGGAACGCCTCTGGCAAAGATACCAGAGGCGTCCTTCATGCGGCTCACCCGGATTTGGTGAGATTGCGGCAGTCCTACTTCTGGCCTTCCACGGTGATATCGGCGTGTTCGACCAGCCAGCGGTTCGCCTTGATGCGCGAGGCCGTCTCGCGCAGAGCGAAGCCGCAGCCGGTCTTCTCCATCTGGCTGCGCACCCACTGGGGCTGCTGAGGGTTCATGGTCTTGCACGCCTCCATGATGTCTTCTTCGGTGAGCGTCATCTTCTCATGACGGAACAAGGCATCGAGCGAATACCCCTCTATGAGGTTTTGGCGTGTCTGCAGCATGAGCATCATGCCGAATTGCTGCTCGCCGCCGTTCTGTTCGATGAACTGCTCGAACTTGATGTTCTGTTGCTCAAGCTGGGCCCGCAGGTTGTTCAGCAGGTTGGCACGCATGGCTTCGTACACAGGGTCGCCTATCTTGCCCTCGAAACGCTTGGCCAGCTCGGTCACGGCAAGCTGACGCTTGTAGGTCTCGTATTCCTGGCTGCGTGAGCCCATGATCTGGCTGCGCATGGCGTTCTTCAGCATCTCGACGTTGGCGAAGAGCGGCATGTTCTTCTTCACCCAGGCATCGGTGATAGCAGGGATGATGCGTTTTTGCATCTCCTTCACCGTGACGGTGCACTCAATGACTTGTTCGACATCGTTGCCTTCCGCATCGAAGCTCGGCCCGGCGAAGCTGAACTTCTTCGTCTCGCCCACCTCCATGCCGATGACCTGCTTGTCGAATTCCTCTGGCATGTACCCCATGCCCGTCGTGTAGGTGCGCCCTTCGGTGCTCAACCCCTCCATGCGCTTCCCGTCCTCGAAGGCCTCGATGGCAAGCTCTACGCTGTCGCCCGATGCAACCGGCCGTGGGTCGTCGCTCACGTATTCGGCGTAGGAATCTGCCATCTGGGCAAGCTGGGCCTCTATCTCGCGGTCGTCCACTGCAAGCGGTGCAATGGTGAACGAGACCGGCCCATAGGAGCTCAGCTCGTATTCGGGTTTCGGCTCGACATCAAGGGTGAACTGGAACTCCTCGCCACGCGCGAGCGTTGTCTGCGTGAGGATCTGCGGGGGGTAGGCCGGCACGGTGTCCTTCTTGTCAAGCGCAAAGGGGATGAGTAACTCAGGCACCTGGGCCACCACGACCGAATCGAGGTCCTTGATGCCCAACTTCTCCTCGGCTACCTGGGCGGGTGTCTTGTCCTTGTCGGGGCGCAGGCCCATCTGCTGCGCAAAGGCCATATGGGCCAGCTGGAAGGCCTCATCGACCTCCTGCGGCGTTGCCACCGCTTCTATGCGGATCTTCCCCTCGTCGATCTTCTTATGGCTTACTTTCATCAGGCACTTCTCTTTCTCGTTGTCTTTCTCGTCACGGTTCGCACCGCTGCTTGCGGCGAACGCCGGCATTGCTGCCGGTGAGACCGCAACAGGGTGCAGTTTTGTTTCTCCATGGCGCACTTGCATTGCTGCAATCCCCTGATGCCGACTGCAGAAGCCTTTCATCAGGAGCGGCGTTCCCCGGGCGCTTGCCCTGTGCCCGCACGGCCCAGGCAGCGCTTTTTCTTGTCTTGAGAATTGTAGCGCACCCATGGCACAATAGCACACACAGAAGCCGAAATACATGGCACACCCGCCTGAAATACACCCCAACGCCCAAGCCTGTACGCTGCATATCTGCCATAATGGACAAGCCCGGACGAATAAGCCTTGGAAGGAGTGCGATTGCCGGATGCATATCATCATACGCGACAACACCGGTGATACCCAGGCAGCTTGGGGCTGCCCGGGGCAAAGCGTGCTCGATGTCCTGCGTGCGGCGGGCGTGCCGGTGTTGGCACCCTGTTCAGGCAAGGGCACCTGTGGGAACTGCAACGTGATTGTCAGGGATTCCCGCGGGGTGCGCTCGGTTCAGGCATGCAGGACGCCGGCTGAGGAGGGCATGGTGGTCTCTTGCGACCGTTCGCTCCCCCTGGAGGCCGAGACCGCCTTCGACAGCGGCCTGCCCCCCCTGGCGGCCGAGGCCTCCTTCGACAGCGGCCTGCACCAGGGGGCTGAGGACGCCCTTGAAAGTGGCCTGCACCAGGCACCCGAGACCCCCTTCAACGACAGTCTGCCTCCCTTGGCGGCGAAGGCTGCCCTTGAGAGTAACCCTGCCTCTTCGCAGATCCAGGGCAAGCCGTCATGGGGGGTTGCCATCGACGTGGGTACGACAAGCCTGGCCTTCTATCTTGTCAATACTGCTACGGGAAAGGTCAAAGCTGCGAAAGGCTGCGTGAATCCGCAGATAACCTTTGGAAGCGATGTGGTTGCCCGCATCGATGCGGCGCATGACCCTGCGCATTTCAAGCTGCTCTGCAGCCTCCTGCGTGACGCCATAGAAGCCAATATCGCGGCGCTTTGCCAGGAGGCCGGCATCCCCCCCGAAGCTCTCACCGAAGCCTGCCTGGTAGGGAACACCGCCATGCAGCATTTTGCGGCGGGGCTCGACCCCACCGGCCTCGGTGCCTTCCCCTTTGCCCCCGCATCCCTCTTCGGCAAGGTAGCGCCCCTCTTCTGCGGCGGTGCCCAAACCCCCCGCAACGCCTTCTTCGCACCCGCCGTATCGGCCTATTTCGGCGGTGACGCCACAGCAGGCCTTGCCGCGACAAAGCTAGCCACCTCCACCCGTCCTTGCCTCTTCGTGGATGTCGGCACCAACGCGGAAATGGCCATCGGCAACAAGGAACGCATCCTGTGCTGCTCTGCCGCTGCTGGACCTGCGTTCGAGGGGGCAGGCATCCGTTTCGGAATGCCCTCCCTTCCTGGTGCGATATGCGCGGTGGCCAAGAAAGGAGCAGGCTTTGCCTTGACGCTTGTCAAAGAAGGGGACAACAGGCTGCCCCTGGGGCTTTGTGGCTCTGGCATACTCGACGCGATGGCCTGCCTGCGCAGTGCTGACGTGCTTGACGAAGACGGCCTGATGCTTGATGCGGGCAAACTTGCGCCCGCTTACCGCGCCCTTCGCAGCTGCCAAGAGGGCGAGGAGCTGTGCTACCTTGACGCTGCGCGGGGAGTCTTTGTCACCCAGGCAGATGTGAGGGGCTTCCAGTTGGCAAAAGGCGCCATCCGGGCAGGCATAGAGGTGTTGCTGGAAAGATATGGCGCCGATTTCGGCGATATAGGGGAATTCTACCTTGCGGGAGGCTTCGGGGCCCACCTTGACCTCCAGAGTGCTGCCGACATAGGGCTTTTCCCAGCCCAACTCGCCCACAAGGCGATGGCGCTGGGCAATGCGGCAGGTAAGGGGGCCGTATGGGCGCTTTGCTCGCAAGCACATCGCTCATTCGTCCTTGAGACCGCCCATCGCTGCGAGCACCTTGAGCTTTCTTTCGACCCCCTTTTCACCGAGGCGTTCTTAGGTGCCCTTCGCCTGGCGCCCTGAAGCCTCTGGTTCAGGCCGACGGCCTGCTTCAAGGAACGTTCCTCGACGGCCTTCACCTGGTGCCCCTAGCCCCGCAAGCCTTTCCTGCTTGATAGCCCCAGGCCCCGCAGTCCTTTCCTGCTTGGTGCCCCGGGCCCCCGCAGGCCTTTCAGCCCGATGCCCCCCCCTGATCGGCTTGATGCCGGGGCAAAGGAAAAACCCCTGATCCCGCGAGGGAGCCAGGGGCTTGGACATAATACGGAGACCGTTTGTCGAACAGGGGTCAAGCTTCGTTCAGATGCGCTCCCTGTTTGGCCAACGTGCGCTGCCTTTTTGACATAAGCGCAAGGCCTGCTTCTCTCAAGCGCTCATCCGGCTTCGCGCACGTGTGAGGCCTGCTCAGTTGTTCGCGAACAGCTCGATGGTGTCGCCTTCCTTCAGGGTCACCATGGCCTTTTTCCAAGTGCGGGTCTTGCCCAACTGATAGCGGACGCGTTTTGGCTTCGATTTCACGTTCAGGGTGTTCACCTTGGTCACCTTCACATTGAAGATGGCTTCGACAGCCTGGGCTATCTCGATCTTGTTCGACCGCTTCGCTACTTCGAAGGTGTAGCAGCCTTGATCCATCATATCGTAGCTATGCTCCGATATGACCGGACGGATGATCACTTCGCGGGGATCCTTCATCATGCAAGCACCTCCTCGATGCGCTTCAGTGCCGCCGCGGTGAACACGAGGGCTTTGTTGTCGATCAGCTCATAGGTGTTCGCCTCGGTGACCGGGATGACATTGACCTGTTCGATGTTCCTTAAGGAAAGGTAGGTATTCACATCGTCGTCTGCGACGACCACGGTGGTGCGACGGTCGCAGCCGAGTGCCTTCAAGGCAGCCGCCGCAGCCTTGGTGGAAGGCTTCTCGAAGGAAAAGGCCTCGACCACGATAAGCTCCTTGTCGGCCAATTTCGCGGAAAGGGCTGACCGCATGGCCAGTTTGACCACCTTGTTGGGTACCTTGATGGCGTAGGAACGCGGATGCGGGCCGAAGACCACGCCACCGCCGGTCCAATGGGGCGCACGGATGGTGCCTTGCCGTGCACGTCCGGTGCCCTTCTGGCGCCAGGGCTTCTTGCCGCCGCCGCGCACTTGGCCACGGGTCAGGGTGTTGTGGTTGCCGCTGCGCCATGCGGCACGCTGTGCTCGAACCACTTCATGCATGGCATGGACATTGGGTGTTATGCCGAACACGGCAGCGGAAAGCTCGGTGCTTTTGACCTTCTTCCCGCTGGTGTCCTTTATTTCGATACTTGCCATAATGACTGAACTCCTTTATGGATGCAGACAGGGTCTGCCCGGGTTATTGTGCCAATCGGATACGGACCACGGCGTTCTTGCCGCCGGGCACCGCCCCTTTTACCAGGATGAGGTTCTGCTCCTCGTCGATGCGCACCACGTCGAGGTTCTTGGTGGTGACGGTCTTGCAGCCCATGTGCCCGGGGAGCTTCAAGCCTTTGAACACGCGGGAAGGCGTGGCGCACTGGCCGACCGAGCCGGGGGCGCGATGGAAGTGCGAGCCGTGGCCGCCGGGGCCGCCGCCGAAGTTGTGGCGCTTGATAACGCCGGCAAAGCCCTTGCCCTTGGAAGTGGCGGTCGCATCGACCTTCTTCGCCTCGGCAAAGGCAGCAACGCTGACGCTGTCGCCTACCTGGTATTCACTGGCCGCTTCGACGCGGACCTCACGCAGATAGCGGGCAGGGGCTACGCCCTGCTTCTTGAAGTGCCCTGCCATCGGCTTGTTCACCTTGTTTTCCTTGATGGTGCCAAAGCCCAGCTGGACTGCCTCATAGCCGTCCTTCTCAATGGTCTTGACTTGGCACACCTTGTTAGGCTCAGCCTGGATGACCGTCACGGGCAAAACGCGGTCGTCCTCATTGAAGATCTGGGTCATGCCCAGCTTCTTGCCATAAATCGTCGTAATCATATGCAATCACATCCCTTAGAGCTTGATTTCGATGTCGACGCCTGCCGGAAGGTCCAAGCGCATCAGGGAATCGACCGTGTTGGGGGTCGGCTCCAGGATGTCGATCAGGCGCTTGTGGGTGCGCATCTCGAACTGCTCACGCGAATCCTTGTTCACGTGGGGCGAACGCACGACGCAGTACAGGTTGCGCTCTGTCGGCAGCGGGATCGGTCCGGAAACTCTTGCACCCGTCTTCTGTGCGGTATCGACGATGAGCTTGGTGGATTGGTCCACTATCTCATGGTCGTACCCTTTGAGCCGGATGCGTATCTTTTGGTTAGCCACTTGTCATACCTCCATTAGCCTTAAGCGTTCCACGTGGGCCTGCGGCTCACGCGTTCCCGCCAGCCTTGCTGATAATCTCGTCTGCAACACTCTTCGGAACCGGCTCGTAGGAATCGAACTGCATCGTATAGACGGCTCGACCCTGCGTAGCACTGCGCAGATCGGTTGCATATCCAAACATTTCGCTCAAGGGGACCTTCGCGTTGATGATCTTGGCATTGCCTCGGTCGCCCATGCCCTGGATCTGCCCGCGGCGGCTGCTCAGGTTGCCCATGACATCGCCCATGTAGTTCTCGGGCGTCTCGACCTCGACCGACATCATCGGCTCAAGGAGAACCGGGCTCGACTTCCTCAGAGCGTCTTTGATGGCCATGGAACCGGCCACTTTGAATGCCGCCTCGGAGGAGTCCACCTCGTGGTAGGACCCGTCCACCAAGGTGACCTTGATGTCCACGACGGGGTAGCCCGCAAGCACGCCGGAATTGAGCGCTTCCTGGATGCCGCGGTCGATGGGGGTGATGTATTCCTTCGGGATGACGCCGCCCACGATGCTGTTGACGAACTCGTAGCCGCCGCCCGCAGGCTGAGGCTCCAGGTTGATGACCGCATGGCCGTACTGGCCGCGTCCGCCTGACTGGCGCACGAACTTGCCTTCCGCGCCCGGCACCGGCTTGGTGGCCGTCTCGCGATAGGCGACCTGCGGCTTGCCCACGTTCGCCTCGACCTTGAACTCGCGCAAGAGCCGGTCGACGATTATCTCCAGATGAAGCTCGCCCATGCCGGCGATGATGGTCTGCCCGGTCTCCTGGTTGGTGGACACCTTGAAAGTGGGGTCCTCTTCCGCAAGCTTCTGCAGGGCCACGCCCAGCTTGTCCTGTTCCGCCTTGGTCTTCGGCTCGATGGCGATATCGATGACCGGGTCAGGGAACTCCATGGACTCAAGGATGATGGGATGGTTCTCATCGCAGAGCGTGTCGCCTGTCGTGGTGTCCTTCAGGCCGACAGCGGCACAGATGTCGCCCGCCGAGCAGTTCTCTATGTCCACCCGGTTGTTCGAATGCATCTCAAGCAGGCGCCCGATGCGCTCCTTCTTGCCCTTGGTGGCGTTGATGACGTAAGAGCCTGCGTCGAGCTTTCCGGAATACACGCGGAAATAGGTGAGCTTGCCGACAAAGGGGTCGGTCATTATCTTGAAGGCCAAGGCTGCAAAGGGGGCCTTCACGTCAGCGGGGCGTTCGTCCTCGGCTTCGGTCTTGGGGTTGATTCCCTTGATGGCCGGGATGTCCACCGGGCTGGGCAGGAAGTCGACCACAGCATCGAGCAGCTCCTGGATCCCCTTGTTCTTGTAGGAAGAACCGCAGAACACCGGGTTCAGCTTGCAGGCGATGGTGCCTTTGCGAATGGCTGCCTTGAGCTCGGCCACGCTTATCTCTTCTTCCATGAGGACCTTTTCCATGAGGTCGTCATCGAAGTCTGCGGCAGCCTCTATGAGTTCCTGGCGGCGTACCTCGGCCTCTTCGCGGTACTCGTCGGGGATGGGTTCCTCGGCCGGGTAGATCATGCCCTTCTCGTCCTCGTTGAACTTCCAGGCGGTGTTGCTCACCAGGTCGATGATGCCCTCGAAGCGGTCTTCCGCACCGATGGGTATCTGGGCGGCGATGGCCGGTGCGTCCAGGCGGTCCCTCATGGTGTCTATCGCGTGGAAGAAGTCCGACCCGATGCGGTCCATCTTGTTGATGTAGGCGATGCGCGGCACATGATAGCGGTGGGCTTGGCGCCATACCGTCTCGGACTGGGGCTGCACGCCCGAGACCGCATCGAAGACCGCGACCGCGCCATCGAGCACGCGCAGGGAACGTTCGACCTCGGCGGTGAAGTCGACATGCCCGGGAGTGTCGATTATCTGGATGCGGTAGTTGTTCCAGAAGCAGGTGGTGGCGGCAGAGGTGATGGTGACGCCGCGCTCCTGTTCCTGGATCATCCAGTCCATGGTGGCGGCGCCGTCATGGACCTCGCCTATCTTGTGGGTCTTGCCCGTGTAATAGAGGATACGTTCGGTCGTCGTGGTCTTGCCCGCATCGATGTGGGCCATGATGCCGATGTTGCGCGTATCCTGTAAAGGTGTCTTAGACATACGAAGAACACTCCTTACCAGCGATAATGCGAAAATGCCCGGTTTGATTCGGCCATCTTGTACAGGTCTTCGCGCCTCTTGACCGAAGCGCCGGTGTTCTCGGCGGCATCCATTATCTCGGCGGCCAGGCGCTCGCGCATGGTCTTTTCCTTGCGCTTGCGGGAATAATCGACCAGCCAGCGTATGGCCAGCGTGGTGGCGCGACGGGAGTTGACCTCCATGGGCACCTGGTAGGTGGCGCCGCCGACGCGCTTGGGCTTGACCTCAAGGGTAGGCCGCACGTTGTCCATGGCGCTCTTGAAGACCTGCAAGGCGTCCTTCCCGGTCTTCTCTGCGACGATGTCGAAGGCGCCATAGACGATGCCTTCGGCAACTGACTTCTTGCCTTTGAGAAGTATCTTGTTGGTCAGCTGAGTGACCAGGCGGTTGTTGTAGATTGCATCCGGCTGTACTTCGCGGCGGATGGCTGCTGCTCGACGCGGCATAAAAACTCCTTACTGTGACGGCGCGCTTCGGGGGCTGGGGGGCTGCGGGAGGGGCTGCCCTCCGGCTTCCCACACGTGCCACGCCCCATTAGGCCGCTTCCTGCCCTGGGTCCTCACCCAATCGGCATCAGGGAACGGCCCGCGCGGCTTAACGGTTATTTCTTGGGCCTTTTCGCCCCATAGCGGCTGCGGGCCTGCATACGCTTATCGACTGCGGAGCAGTCGAGGGTGGCACGGATGACCTTGTAGCGCACGCCCGGAAGGTCCTTCACACGGCCTCCGCGGATGAGCACCATGGAGTGCTCTTGGAGGTTGTGGCCGATACCGGGGATGTAAGCAGTCACTTCCATGCCGTTGACCAGGCGCACACGGCATACTTTGCGCAATGCCGAGTTCGGCTTCTTCGGGGTGGTGGTATACACGCGGGTGCATACGCCGCGCTTTTGCGGGTTCCCCTTCAGGGCAGGCGTCTTCTTCTTATCGACCGACTGCTGACGGCCCTTGCGGACCAATTGGTTGATGGTTGGCAAAGCTGTACTCCTTCTACCTTGTTCGTTGCGAATGCGCCCTGCTGCGACGCACGCGAAAACCGACGCCCCTCAAGGCGCGAAGGAGAACTGTACCACCAGCGAACAGGCTTGTCAAACGCCACGCACCCGGGCGTATCTATCACCAGGAATTCACCACATATGCTGGTCGCAGCCGTCTGTGGCGGCTGCTGCCCCTTATTGCCCCGTAAAGCCCCTGACGATCTCCTCGACGAAGCGGGCGGTGTCTTCGAGGTCTTTGACGGTGATGTGCTCTTCGAGGGAATGGAATGCCGTCATGCCTATGCCCAAGGTGATGGCACGGGCCCCTTTTGCCGCTATGAGGTTCGTGTCCGCCCCGCCGCCCGAGACCGCTAGGACGGGTTCGACGCCTGCCGCCCTGGCTGCGGCAGAAAGCTTGGCTATCAGGGGGTCGCACTCGTCATAGAGGATCCCCGGGTAGTCAAGGCGCCAAAGCACCTCTACCCTGCCGCCGAAACCTTGGGCGGCGTCCTTGCAGGCCTGTGTCATGTCATCGCGTATGGCCTTAGCCTCTTCCTGATGCAATGAGCGGCACTCGCCTTTCAGGGTGCAGGAATCCGGGATGATGTTTATCTCGCGCCCCCCTTCGATGATGCCGATGTTCGCCGTCGCGTGTTCACCGAGACGGCCGAGGCGCATGGAGGAAATGGCGCAAGCGGCCATCTGTACGGCGGAGGCGCCCTCTTCAGGTGCGACCCCGGCATGGGCAGCCTTGCCGAAGAAATGCGCCGTCAGGCTGTAATGGTAAGGGGCGCCCTTGATGATGGTGCCCGGGCTGCCGTCGGCATCGAGCACGAAGCAAGGGGTCTGGGCGGGGAAGACATCGTCAGCCAAGGCAGAAGCCCCCAGCAGGCTGAGCTCTTCGCACGTGGTAAGGAGCACCGTGATGGAAGGTCGTGCAAGCCCTTCCTCGATGACCGTGCGCAAGGCCTCAAGGATGGCGGCTATGCCCGCCTTGTCGTCAGCGCCGAGCACGGTTTCACCCGAAGAGCGTATGACGCCATCCTGGACAAGGGGTATGACGCCTTTGCAAGGGTCGACGCAATCCATGTGGGCAGAAAGGGCGATGTGCGGCAATCCTGATGCATCTGTCGGATAAGGGGCAGGAAGGCCGGCTGCAGGCAGTGCCGAGGGGTTGTCTTCGGACGATACCGGGGGGTTGTCCCCGGGCTTCACCTGCGAACTGGCCTCGGAAGTCACTGAGGGGTTGGCCTCGGGCTTCCCGGGCAAGAATGCTATGAGGTTCCCCGTGTCGGAACCGGTCGTCTCCTGGGCGCCGTCGAAGCGCACGACAAAGCCGAGCCCTTCGAGCTGCTGTGCGCAAAAGGCCGCTACCCGGGCTTCACTGCGCGAAGGGCTGTCTATCCCTACCAAGGTGATGAAGGTGTCCAACAAACGCTGTGCATCCATGTGCTTTCCTCCTAAGCGCCCAAGATCCGTGATGCGACCTGTTTCTTGCGGCTCAAGATGCCCGGCATCCAGGTCCCGCCGGCACCGGTGCATTCGATGTTGAACACCCGGTTCACGATGCGGCGGTTGCCTTCGCAGAAGAACTGGCTCCCTTCCGCCATGATGTCGGTCACCATGAGCAGGACGAACTCATAGCCCTTCTCTTCCTTGAGGGCGCGCAGGCATGCGCGTATCTCGTCTTCCCGCTCAAGGATGGAGGGCAGGTCCACCGTCTCGTGCTGCGCAATCAGGGCAACGGCATCCCCCAGCTGGAACTCCTTGGCATCGGCTCCCACCAGCCGCTCTATCGATACCTCGCCCGATCCCGTACGCTGCCTGAACAGCTCCAGGCCGAACTGCACTGGGTCCAGGCCGGCTGTTCCTGCCAGATAGGCGACCTGTTCCTCATCGGCCGGAGTGGTCGTGGGCGATTTGAGGATCACCGTGTCGGTCAGGATGGCTGAGAGCAGCACCGCCGCCAGAGACGGCTGCAAAGCGATCCCCTGACGCTGGAACTCCCTGGCCACAATGGTGGCTGTCGAACCGACCGGCAGGTTTATGAAAGGGATGGGGTGCGAAGTGGCCACATCGCCGATGCGGTGGTGGTCGATCACTTCTATCACATCGGCCTCTTCGATGCCGGGGGCGCTCTGGCGCGTCTCATTGTGATCGACCAGGACAGCCTTGCGGGCAGGTCGCGTGGCCACATCCGAACGTGTCACTATGCCGATGCAGCGCTCGTTGTCGTCAAGCACCACGGCTTCCCGCAACGGATGGGACATCAGGTCCTCGACAGCTTCTTTGAGCAGGCCTTCCTTGTCTAGGACCAAGACCCCTTTCTCCAGGGTGTCCCTCACCTTCTGGTTGAGCGAGGCTATCAGATCTAAAGCGACCGCCTTTTCGTTCGAATTGTCATCGGCAAGGGCATCGGTGGAGGCGATATAACGCTCTGCCAGCATACGCGTGGTGATGAGGCCGCAATATGCCCCCTTCGCATCGGTGACCACCAGGGCACGTATGTTGTGCTTGCGCAAGAGGCGCCCTGCCTCAAGCAGGGTGGCATCCTGGGAGATGGTGATGGGGTCAGGCGTCATCACATCGGCCACCCGTGCGTGCAGGTGGCTCAGCATCCTGGGGGCGGGTATGCCGTTGGCCTCAAGGACCCATGCGCTCTCGGGCGGAAGGGGGCCCAGGCGGACCGGCACGTAGACGACTGCCTCATGGGCAGGGTCGTTTTCTGCTGCACGCCTTTCAAGCTGGTTCTTCAGGCTGGCATAGGCCACTGCCGAACAGATGGAATCGTTGTCGGGGTTCTTATGCCCAAGAACGACGATAGGTGCTGCCATAAGGTTCCCTTCACGGTAGAGAGGTCAAGAGGCCCGTCCTGGTACGGGGATCGAAGGCTTGTCGGCCTTGTATCCCGTCCATTGTAACCCAAGGCGCAAACCAAGCCGAAAACCCGGGCAAAAGCCCCACAACATGCGCACGCCCGGGCTTGTGCGATAGGGCTTACGCAAGGGGGCTTGCGCGATAGGGCTTGCGCACGCCATGCTTGCGCGATAGGGCTTGCGGGATGGGGTTTGCGCACGCCCGGGCTTGTGCGAGGGGGCTAGCGCGAGGCGTCATTGGTACCGCAGGGACTCCACGGGATCGAGCCTTGCGGCACGGCGGGCAGGATAGAAGCCGAAGACAATGCCGATGAGCGCACAGACGCCCGCAGCTATTGCGACGGACTCGATGCCAAGGACGGGCGAGAAGCCGCTGGTCCCCGGCTGCACCACCGTCACCAAGCCGGCTAGGCCCCAGGAAGCCGCATACCCCATAACGATGCCGAAAAAGCCGCCTATGAGGCAGAGTGCTATGGACTCGGCAAGGAACTGCCTGGTGATATCCGAGGTGTGTGCACCCAGCGACTTGCGCAGCCCGATCTCGCGGGTGCGCTCGGTCACGGTGGTGAGCATCATGTTCATGATGCCGATGCCGCCGACGAACAGCGAGATGGAGGCGATGGAGGTCAGCATGAGGGAAAAGCCCGCCATGACCACGTTCATCTGGTTGATTATCTCTTGCATCGAATAGGCGAAGACGTTGTCTTCGCTGGTCTTGAGCCATTGTGCCAAGAACTCCTTGGTGCGCACAGCCAATTCTGTCGCATCGGTCCCTTCCCGTGCCAAAGCCAGGATGGTGTCGTATGACTCAGTCCCGGTGATACGCGATTGCAAGGTGCCCATAGGCATATAGGCGTTGTAATAGTGCGAGCTTGTCCCATTCCCCTCGATGACGCCCACTATCAGATAGGACTCGGCATTGGGGCCTATCCTCACGGTGGTGCCCAGGGCCGGTGCATCCTCGTCCCCGAAAAGCTCGCGCACTATGCCCTTGCCCACGACGAGGGCCCGGGTGAGGCGCCGGTCGTCATCTTCCTCAAGAAGGCGCCCGCTTTCTGCCTTGACGACGGCAAGTGAGAAATAATTGCCGGTCACCCCCCAGACCGAGGTCTCATAGGATGTCTTGTCGGTCGATATGGTGGCAAAGCCGTACGCGGTGGCGGCGATGTCCTCGTATTCCGGGAAGGCAGTGGCAAGGGCATCGGCGTCCTTCTTGGCCAAAGGCCTGTCGGGAACATAGGCCGATACCTGCACCATGCGTGCCTGGGACAAGCCCATCTCATCTATGAAGCTCTTCTGCATGCCGCCGATGAGCGAGGTCATGGCGATGACGCTGGCAATGCCGATGACGATCCCCAGGGTGGTGAGGAACGACCGCACCTTGTTGGAGGAAAGCGAGAACAGGGTCTCTTGTATGAGGTCGCGAATTCCCATCAGGGCATATCCCCTTCCCTGAAAGGCATGTTTGCGGTGTGCCCAGCTTTGCCGCCCGTTGAAGCGGTGTAGAGCAGCCCGTCGCGGATAGAAAGGACGCGGTCGGCATGCGCCGCGACGTCTGGCTCATGGGTGATAAGAACAATGGTGCGCCCCGTCTCTTTCAGGCGGGTGAAGGTTTCCAGCACCAGTTCGCCCGTCCGGGTGTCAAGATTGCCGGTCGGCTCGTCGGCCAAGATGAGGGCAGGGTTGTTCACCAGTGCCCGTGCGATGGCGACGCGCTGCATCTGGCCTCCGGACAACTCGTTGCTCCGGTGCTCGAAGAAGCGCTCTTCCAAACCGACACAGTGCAGCGCGAAACGCGCCCGCTGCTCGCGTTCGGGCCTCGGACAGAGCGTATAGACCAAAGGCAGCATGACATTGCGCAGCACGGTTGCGCGCGGCAGCAGGTTGAAGGATTGGAAGACGAACCCTATGCGGGTCGCCCGCAGGTCGGCCAGCTCGTCTTCGCTGTAGTCCGCGATGTCGGCCCCTTCGAAGCGGTAGCTGCCATGGGTCGGCTTGTCAAGGCATCCCAGGATGTTCATCAGTGTCGACTTTCCCGATCCGGAAGGGCCCATGATGGCCACGAACTCCCCTTGCTCGACGGTCAGGCTGACGCCCCGCAAGGCATGGGTGTCGCCCGCCTTCGTCCGATAGATGCGGTGGAGCCCGTTCACGTCCAGTACAACAGTCATGACAGGCTTCCTCAACGGGATATGGTGACCACGGCGGCACCTTCCTTCTGCCCGCCCGCCACCGGCCCGCCCATGTTGCTCAAGACGATGGTATCGCCTTCCTTGATGGCGCCTTCGACGGCAGCGATGTTGCCGTTGTCCTCGATGACGCTGATCACGACCGGGCTTGCCTCGCCTTTTGCGTCCAGCACAAAGACCACGGTGTCGAAGCCTTGGTATTGGATGGCCAGGCTGTTCACCAAAAGGACGTTCTTTATCTGCTTGACGGCTATCTGTGCAGAAGCGGTCATGCCGATCTTCAGGCGGGGATCGGGCTGTTCTATGGTCAGCTCGACCGGATAGGACACGACGGAGCCCCCACCCCCGGACCCTATCGCCCCGCCCGAGCCCCCTGACCCGTTACCGCTGGCCAAAGGCGCAATGCGGGTGACCGTTGCTGTAGCGGTGTATTCGGGGAGCGCCGCGAAGGTCACCGATGCCTCCTGCCCGACACTGAGCTTGAGGATATCGGCCTCGTTCACGTTGAGCGTCACGCTCATCTTGCTGCGGTCCACTATCTGCAGGGGGGACTTGCCTGATTCCGCCAGCGTCTTCAAGTCCATGCCGCGTTCGATGTTCTGAGCTATCACCTGGCCGGATATCGGGGCGAAGACGCTGCGCTTGTCGAGGAGCGCCTTCGCCTTCTCAAGGTTTGCCTGGGCTTCCTCAACTTGGAGCAGGGCGGAATCTATCTGTTGTTGGGCAGACACCGTTGCGGAATCGGCTGCTTGGGCAGCTTGGAGGGCAGCGTCGAGCTCGCGTTTTGCGGAAGCCTCGTCGAAGGCCTCGCCTTTCGCGGCTGCCTCCCCTCGCGCAGCCTCTACCTGCGCCTTGAGGTCCTGATAGGATTGCCAGGCATTGCCTGCCATGCGGCGGGCGTCGTCGCGTGCCTGAACAGCCATGTCAGAGCCAAGATAGGCGCTGTTCAGCGTGCGTTGGGCGGCATCGACCTGACTGTCGAGGTCCTTGTTCTCTATGATGAAGAGCAGCTGCCCCTTTTCCACGGTATCGCCCTCGTTGACCCTTATCTCCAGCACTGTGCCGGTGACCTCTGGGGTGATGGTCACCTGCTCTGCGGCAGCCAAGGAGCCGTTGCTGGTGATGACGTCCTCGAAAGTGCCGCGCACCACCACATCGGTGATAGGGGCGGTCTCCAACACCGGTGGCGCCAGCAGCACGGGGATGGCGAACCAGGCGCCTGCCCCCACGGCAAGGGCAAGGACAAGGGCTACGGCAAGGGTGATCCTCTTCTTCTTGCGCTTCTTCGAGCTGCGGCTCTCCAAAGCCCTGAAGGCTTGCAGCTCTGACACTGCCTGCGAGGCCATGTCTTCAGGGAAGGGGCTTTGGGGGAAAGGGTCACGGGGCATGGGGGCACCGCTGTGGGGCGCGCCTGCCACGGGACGCTTGTTGTTGTTTCGAGAACCGGCTCTTATCATGGGGCTCCTTCATCACGGTCATCGTATGACAACATTCCTACCTCGGGGCTTGTACGGACTCGCCCGTCCGTAAGGCCGAAGCGGGCAGGGGCGAAGCCCTGCCTGATAAACTCTTGTTCCGCGAACAAGGCAAAGACCCCTGATGCCCTGCCCGATCCGAGCGGCTTGCGGGCGATTATAAGGGACTTCTTGCCAAGCTTCTTGCGGGGGCTTGTTTCTCCGTGAAAAAAGCGCAGTCCCCGGCGGGGTGGTAGGACGCCGGGGACTACTAGGAGTTCGATGCTAGGGGTGGGTGGATGGATCGAACTCCCTGCTATGGAGAGTGCCTCTTCTCAAAGAAGAAGCCGAAAAATAGCGATGGACAATGCACTTGACGCCTTTATTGAACAATGGATAAGCCCTTGAAACCAACTCGTATACTCTGCCCTGTCAAACTCGGACGATAAGCTACTGAGAACTACCATCTCTCCAACAATGCTCCCCTCATGATACTAAATAACGCTTCAACCTTCAAGAAAAATCTTCAAAGAAGGTTGATTTGTGGACTCGATGCCTTCGTGTTGTCACATTCCTTCCAGCTTAGCAAGAAATCCCAGAAGGGAGGGCTGCACTTCAGGATATCTGAGTCCTTAGATTTTATTGGATTTTCTAATGTTGGGAATTTCACAAAACGCACACATTATTCACGGCTGTTCTTGCCTTTCCCGCGCCCGCAGCAGTCAAGAAGGCGCGTCGGTGACAGGCTCCATCGCGTCCCATGCCTCCAGCGGGAAGAAGACCAGTGCCGTGCCTTGGCCAAGGACGATCCGAGCCGCCGACCCCGTGAACGAGTTCGAGACCCCCAAAGGACAGTCATAGCTCAAGCGGGCATCCGCAAGCGGATACTCCAAACCGACCAGGTCTAGACCGCTTGTCTGGGTGCTTGCAGAGAACACCGAGACCTTCCCCCGTGCCTTGTCGGAAAAGCCAAGGCTTGCGCACCTGCCTTCCGAAAGAGCGGTGACCACGGTTTCTTTCCCTATGGCGAAGACCCGCATACCTGCCTTCGAGAAGCGCACCAGAAGCTGATATACCGCATACGCGAGGTCAGGCCTGCCACCGAGGCAGCCATAGAGCAGGGCAGTCTGGCAGCCTTCGTTGAAGGCCTCATCGAGGGCAAGCTCTATGTCGGTCTTGTCCTTCTGCTCGGGAAAGCGAATCACGGCAGGGTGGGCTGGAACGAAGCCCAGGGAATCGAAGTCGCCCAACACAAGGTCGGGCACCACCCCGATTCCTTGGAGGTGCCGATAGCCGCCGTCGACCGCGATGACCTTTCCGAAAGCCTGGAGGCGGAAGTGTGCTTGGTTGAATTCAGCGGCACCGACCAGTGCAAAGACAGACATGATGCCATTTCCTCCTGTTCATGCAGGGAAGCCATACCGACATGACCCTATCGCCGGGCCTTGTGGCCTTAAGGCCCCAGGGGGGCTTTAGCCTGGTGGCTCGCCGTTCTTCCCTCCCGGACGGGGCAAGGGCGCTAGGGTGAGGCGCGAAGGCCGACGCAGGCTTGTGTCGGCCTTCGGTTTCCTGATGATTCCGGTGGCCGGCCGCGCCTGACCCTGATAGAATAACACAGTGAGTGGGCCAGGCGATCGCGCGCTTCGGCGTGAGGAAAGTCCGGGCTCCTAAGGGCAAGATGCCAGCTAACGGCTGGGCGGGGCGACCCGACGGAAAGTGCCACAGAAAAGAAGACTCCCCCTTATTGGGAGAAAAGCTGAAACGGTGCGGTAAGAGCGCACCAGCATACCGGCAACGGTATGGCTTGGCAAACCCCATCTGGAGCAAGCGCAAATAGGAGCGCGATACGGCCGCCCTTCCGTGCGTTCGGGTTGCGTGCTAGAGGCGCGTGGCGACACGCGTTCGAGATAAATGATCGCCCCCGACAGAACCCGGCTTACCGGCCCACTCGCCTGGCTGCCCTCCAGGAAGCGGTTGCCTTCGGCCCGTTCCTCAAGGCAGTGGTTTGCCCCTTCTCGTTCCTCAATCGTCCTTCCCTTGCAGGGGAAACAGGGTGTAGGCTATCCTTCCCGAAGCACTGCTGCCTTTGCAGCCTTCCTTGCCGCCCCCCGTGCCCAAGCTGTCGCTCTCGGATATGGTACGGCAGACCTCCATCTGGAAGGCCTGGGTAAGGGCGCCGGACTCGAAGACCTCATCGACCCCCCCGGTGCAGATGCAACGGCCCTTCTCCATGACCACCATATGGTCGGAATAGCGGAGGGCAAGGTCGAGGTCGTGTATGACCATCAGTATGGTTTTGTGGGCTTCATGGTTGAGGCGGCAGACCAGCTGCATGATCTCGTGGCAGGCATGCACGTCCAGATAGGTGGTCGGCTCGTCGAGCGCGATGATCCCGGTGTCCTGCGCGAGCGTCATGGCAATGAACACCCTTTGGCGTTCACCGCCTGAAAGGAAGCGCACGTCGTGATGACGGAAACGATCAACCCCCACCAGGCGCATTGCCTCATCGACATGCTCCTTGTCCCTGCGGGTTGCCTGGTGCAGATGGCTTTGGTACGGGTAACGGCCACAGGCGACCAGGGCTTCGACGCTCATGGCGGGAACCTTCGCAGCTTGGACCAACAGGCTCAAGTGCCGTGCCCGTTCCTTCTTCCCCATGGCAAGCCCTGGCTTGCCGTCGATGAGGACGTCTCCCTCCCGGGGAACCAAAAGCCCGTCCATCAGTTTGAGCAGGGTCGATTTTCCGCAACCGTTGGGGCCCACGATACTGGTCACGCAGCCCCGGGGGATATCCAGGTCGAGGCCTTCGATGAAGCTGCCCTTGTCGTAACTGTAGCTGACGCCGCGAAGGCTGATTGCCGGGGCTTCGCAACGCCCGGGATCATAGGGGCTGCGAAACGCCCCGGTGCGGGCTGCGGCATGGATGCGGAAGAGCCTTGAGAGCCCTCCCTGCGAGGCCTGAGCGCCCCCTGCTGCGGCCGACAGGGGTTTGAGGGGGTGCCCGCCGCTTGCAGGGGGCCCGAAGGGCAAGCGCGGCGTATACGGATACGTGAGCTGGGCCTGAGCGCCCCCTGCTGCGGCCGGCACCCCCTCAAACATTTCCCACCTGCTTGTTCTTTACAATCAAATAAATGAAGAAGGGGCCGCCGATGAAGGCCATCAGGATGCCGACCGGCACCTCATAAGGGGCGAACAACACGCGGGCACACAGGTCGCAACATACCACGAAGGCTGCACCGAATGCGGCGCTCAGAGGAACGACGACCCGGTTGTCATGGCCGACCAGGAAACGGACCACATGCGGCACGATCAAGCCCACGAATCCCAGGATGCCCGCGAAGCTCACTGCGGCGCCGGCCAGCAATGCGGCAAGCCCCAATATGCCCATGCGCCAACGGTGGACGCCCATACCCAAGGCATGGGCTGTCGCATCGCCCAAGGACATGATGTTGAGCTTGCCGGTGAACAGGCACGCCAACACAAGCCCTGCGGCGATATAGGCGCCCGGCCACACAAGGCTTTGCGCCAGCACACCAGAAAGGCCTCCTACCAGGAAGTTCGCTGAACGGATGTAGGCATCGGGGTTCATTATGAGCACGGTGTTCATACCTGCCCCGAAGATGGTCGAAAGGGCGATCCCCGCAAGGACCACCGTGAGCTTCGAGGTCCCTGCCCCCAAGGAAAGACAGAAGATAAGGAATGCGGTAAGCAAGGCCCCGGCAAAGGCTGCCAAGGGCTGCAAGAACAAGAGCCCGGGGAAGAACGAGGCCATCATGAGCACCGCAAGACCCGCACCGGAGTTTATCCCGATGACGTTGGGGCCTGCCAGGGGGTTATCGAGGACCGCCTGGATAAGCGCACCGGCCACCGCCAAGGCAGCGCCCGCAAGCAGGGCGGCAGCCACACGCGGGAAGCGCACGTTCAACAGGATGTTTTTCGCGCTCTCGCTCACCGGGGCACCGGTTGCCAATGCCACCAGCTCCTGGAGGCTCACCGCGCTCGATCCGAACAGGACGGCCACCACGGTGACGCCCACCAAGGCCACCAGTACGAGGGCAGTGACCAGAAGCCGGGTATGTCTCATCTTCGAAGGGTTCATGGATGCAGGTCCTTTTCGCTGGCCAATGCCCTAGGAATACAGGATATCGTAGAGAGCCTGGTAGCTCTTGTCCCATTGCGCATTGGGCTTGTAAAGGAAGAGCCCTTTGTCAAGCGTGAGGTAATTCCCCTGCTTGACCGCATCGAGCCCTGCCCAGGCGGGGTTCGCCTCGGTAGCGGACTTGAGGTTCTTCAGTGCGGCCTCGTCATCGTTTCCCATGGGTACCACCAAGATGAACTCGGGGTCCAGGTCGATGACCGCCTCAAGGCTGAAATCCTTGAGCAGGCTGGCCTGCTGGTCGGCAAGGTTCGTGGCACCCAGTTCGGCCAGCATGGTCCCGGTCATGGTGGACGAGTTCTGGACGCGGGTGCCTCCCGAATAGGTGGTCATCAGAAGCACCTTGGGGGCAGCCTTGCTCGCGAGTGCCGCCTTCGCCTTCACCTCATCGATCCTTTGCTTCACCTCTGCCCCGTTCTTCTGGTAAAGGTCGTCTCGCCCGGTGATGTCACAACAGATGCGCAGCATCCGAAGATAGTCCTCGAAGGTGGTCACCGTGAAATAGGCCACCTTTATCCCGGATGCCTCAAGCCCGTCCTTCAGGGCTGTTTGGCCGGCTGCGCCGTCGCGCCCGGTCGAAGCCCCTGTCATAATGACGAAATCGGGGTCCAGGGCGATTATCTGTTCCAGGTTAGGGGCTGAGAAATCCCCTATCTTGGCAACATCACGCGAGGTGAGGGTATAATCGCTCAAGGCATCGTCACTTGCCCCCACCAACGTGCCCCCGGCAAGCTCCCAGGTGTTGGCAAAGCTGCCCATGCAGGCAACAACCCTTTGCGGGTTGCCCACCGTGACCTCACGGCCAAGGTCGTCGGTGAAGGTATGGCTTGCAGGGGTGTCGAGCCCTGTTGCGCCGCCTTCCCTGCTCGGCTGGCCGACCTCTTGAGGCCCGGTTTGCGAACAGGCTGTCGTCACGGCCAATGCTGCACCCAAAAGGCAGGTCAGGGCACACAGTGCGATCTTCTTGAAGCTGTTTCTCATGGTAGCCTTTCTTGTTGTCCTTTATCTCTGCGGCCTCTTGCCTCGGTGGCATTCGGCCTTATCATCCTTTGCCTGCCTTGTGGTTGACTGCATCGCCCTTTGGCAGCAGGATCTCAGCCACAGGGGGCTGCTATGCGCCTCGCACCCTTACAAGGGCAGGCCTTTCTCAGGGTACGCTTTCCTCAGGGTACGCTTTCGCCCGGGTAATCGGTCGAAGGCAGGCTGTGCCCGTGGGCGGATCAGAGCAGTTTCTGCCCGTGTGCGCAATAGTCGTCTTGGGCAAGGATGTCCCCTTCGTGGTAGTAGGCAGCCCTTGCCCTGCACCCGCCGCAGCCGTCGCGGTAGTCGCAGGTCCCGCAAGCCCCCTTATAGGCCTGGCTGCGCAGCGTCTGAAAGACCGCGCTCTCGCGCCAGATCTCGTCGAAGGGCTGCTTGCGCACGTCGCCTGCCTCCTCGGTCATATAGGCACAGGGGCGCACGAGGCCTTGTGAGCCGATGACGCAGTAGGTGAGGCCGGCAAGGCAGCCACGCTCGAAACGGGTATCGATGCCCATCTGCTTCGCCACCCGCGTGAACTGGGGCGCGCAGGTGGGCTTCACATCAATTGATACCTGTGCCTGCTTTGCCATGATGGCGCGCAGCAGGTCTTCGTTCTCGCGCACCTCAAGCGAGGTCTCCTTGATGTAGGCACCCCTTCCTACCGGGATGAGGAAGAAGATATAGTGGGCTATCGCACCGATGCCCTCGGCGAAATCGGTGATGTCACAGACCTCGTTACGGTTCCAATCGACGACCGTCGTATGGATCTGGAAGGGAAGGCCTGCCTTCTTGCAATTCTCGATTCCTGCCATGGTCAGGGCATGGGCATCTTCTAGGCCGCGGAACTCGTCGTGCTTTCCGGCATCAAGGCTGTCTACGCTGATGCCCATGGCAACGGCGCCGCAATCCTTGAGCCGTCTTGCCACTTCCTCGGTTATCAGGATGCCGTTGGTGCCGAACACCGGGCGCAGGCCGCGCTGGCGCGCGTGTGCCACCAACTCGAAGATGTCAGGACGGAGCAAGGGCTCGCCGCCCGAGAAGATCATGATCTTGAAGCCGGCCTTGGCTATCTGATCGATGAGGGCGAGGCCTTCCTCGGTCGTGAGCTCGTGTTCTTGCGACGTGCTTGCATCCTGGTAACAGTGCTTGCAACGCAGGTTGCATTCGTTCGTGGTCATCCATGAGACTATCATGGTCTGCTGCCTCCTTCTGGTGGCTCTGCCCTGCTGGTCTCGCAGGGTTCGGGTGTCGTATGGGTTCTTGCTGTGGTCAAAGCTGGGCGCAAAGACCGATGTCGGCATTTCAAGCAGGCATTTCAGGCAGGCGTCTCACCAAGACGGCTTGGTGGCACCGCATCGGCAGGCTGGATGCCGCAACATCCGTGCAACCGTCAAGGAAGCGCCTGCACCGAAGAGTCCTTTGGCTTCAAGGACTCGCAAGGTAGGCTGCAACGACTGCTTCTAGGTGCTCGCATACCGTCTTGCGCAGGGCATCGAAGGATCCCACGCCATGCACAGCGGGGGCGATGTTCTCCATCAGTATGAAGTTCTGGTCTATTGAAAGGGCTTGCTGGGACTCATCCAATGCCAGATAGCGTTTTGCCAGATCGCGGTTGTTCGGGGAATCGAGGGGCTCATGCCCCGCTTCCAGGCGTATGGCATCGGCAATGAGCTCGTGCCATTTCGATACCATCTCGTCACGCGCGAGGTGCCCGGAGCCGTCGGAGTCGTGCAGCTCGTCTTCGCGGATGCAGATCAGGCGCCAGAAGAACTGGCTCTCTTCTTGACAGTCCTCGATGACTTGGGCCAGCGCATGCCAATCCAGGGGCATCTCATCCTGTGCGCCGGTCGCCTCAATCAGGTTGCGCAAGGTGGTCAGTCGCCTGAAGAGTTGCTGGAAGCTCTTCTCTATCTCATCCATCTGGGCGCCCGCAAGGCCATGCAAGGCCTTGCGTTCCTCGAAAAGACCTGCGTCCGCTTTGATCTCGGCAAGGGAACGCCCCAAGTACTTGAGGGTCAGGATGCGGTAAAGGCCGTTGAGGTCGCCTTCGGTGTACAAGCGCTGGTTCTGGGGGCCTTTCGCCGAAGGCGAGAGGAGGCCTTCCTGATCATAGTATTGTATGGTACGCACGGTGACGCCCACGCGCTGCGCAAGCTCGCCCACCGAGAAGTACTCCGGTTCGGTCATGCCAAACTCCTACGCACGGCCGAGCCTTCTGAGTGGGCCGTGACTTGTTTCGTCTTTTGTTGTGCTCGTCTTGAATCCTTGCCGTCGCGGCACAAAAGACTTGCCGCTTCGGAGGTATTGAAGCTTAAATGATGACGTTACGTCATCGTCAACCAGAACTTGGGCATGTTCACAAGGTAGCGACAAATCCCTTCGCCCTGTGCAGCACTTCGCCCGGTGCATCCCTGCGCACTGCGCGTCCCTTTGCCCTGCGCAGCACTTCGCCTCCCCGCGCGCAGGGAAACAGGCCAATGAGATGCATCCACCAGCGCATACCTGCCCCATGTTTGCACCCAGGCAACGCTTGGAGCCTTGCTCGGATACCTTAAGCAAGCAAAAAGCCAGGCAGATGCTGGGCAAGGCTCTTGCTGCCCACCGAAGCCTGGCTGCCGTTCGTTGCGGAGGCTTGGACGCCTGCCTAGTCTATCTCGACGAAATCGAAGCCGTCTGCGGCATCGCCGAAACCGGAGAGGTCCTTTTCGACACGCGAAGGCTTGGGGGTGGTAGGTGCGATGCTGGCACCCATGCCCGGCTGCGGCGCCACATACGAAGGCGCTACCGCAGGCGCCGATCCCGAAGTGGCGCGGATGGGCACCTGGTTCTTCGAGACGGTCTTGGCTGCAGGCTTGGCATGGGCACTTGCCGGTACCGCACTGGTGCCACCGATGCTGGTGAGCTTCTTGGTGGCATCGCTGATGAAATCCTTCAGGATGCCCTGGTATTCGGTGCGGATGTCCTCCCGGTCGTCTTCAAGCTTCTCGATCTCCTCAAGGATGCGCTGCTTTTCGGCATTTGCCTTGTCGATGATGCGCTGTGCCTCGTCTTCAGCATCCTGACGGATCTGATCGGCATCGCTGTTCGCATTGAGGATAAGCTCGTCAGCAGAGCGTTGCGCGATGATGAGGGCTTGGGCTATCGCATTGTCGTTCGCCTTCTTCTCTTCAAGCTCTGACTGAAGGTCTGCTATCAAGGCGTCCTTCTTCCTCATGTCCTCAGAGCTTCCCCCCCTCTCACGCACGGGGGTATCGAGGCCAGCGAACTTGTCGCCGTCAAGTTCGGCCTCCAGCTGCTCGATGGCAGCGTTCAGTTCATCGACCTCGTTGGCTACACGCTCAAGGAACACATCGACTTCATCGACGTCGTAGCCTTTGCGGTCGATTGAAAAGCTTTGGTTCTGGATATCGGCTGAAGTGATTGCCATATGTCTTCCCTTCACGCTGTCGCCGGCCTGTTGCCAGCATTTCCGTATCGCATCTTGCTCGCTACAGGTAGTTCACAATGAAACGCTGTAGCAACTGTAGAACAATCAAGGCAAGGATAGGACTGACGTCCACCATTCCTCCAAGGGGTGGAATGAACCTCTTGAATATATTAAGGTAAGGATCGCAGATTTTTGCGAGAAAGTTGTTTATTTCAGCGAAAATACCGCTTTTTGTGGGAATCCAGGAAAGCAGCACATAGACGAACAACACAAAAGAATACAGATTGATGAGTGAGACCACAAGGGATACTATGCTTTGCATGTGCCCAACTCCTTTGCCCGTTGCACAGCCGCAACGACTCCTTGTTCATAAGCCTGGCCTATGCCGGCCTTTTCCATAGCGGCAAGGGCGGCCAGGGTGCTGCCTCCTGGCGAGCTCACCGCCGCACGAAGCTCACCAGGGCTTTGACCTGTTTGTTTGAGCAAGCAGGCACTTCCATACACCGTCTGGACGAGCAGCTCCTGAGTCAGGCCTTGCGGCAGGCCGAGCTTCTGGCCTGTTTCTGCCAGGCACTCTATCATAGCCGCCACATAGGCAGGGCCCGATCCCGACAGCGCGGAAGCAGCATCCATGAGGCCTTCCTCGATGCATGCTGCCTGACCCAGGCAGGCAAACAGGCCACAGACCAGCTCCAGGTCATCATCGGTCGAAGTGGCAGAAGAACACACCGTGGTGGCGCCTGCCCCAACCAAGAGCGGCAGGTTGGGCATGACCCGTACCAGACGCGACCCGTTCGGCAACGCTTCTACCAGGCTATCCGTGGACATTCCTGCCGCAATGGAGACGAAAAGGGCATGAGCGAAGGCGGGGAGCTCGGCAAGTCCTGCCAGGACACCCAACATGACCTGCGGCTTTACTGCTAAAACAACCAGATCGGCACGGGTGACGCAGCCGGCATCGGCCACATGGCGCACCCCGTAGCGTTCTTCGAGGTAGGAACCGCGTGAGGCATCCGGTTCAACCACGGTCATGTCTTGCGCACCGATACTCGAGGCGAGGCCTTGCTCACAGGCAGCCCAGCCGCCCAAAATGGCCTCTCCCATCTTCCCGCCGCCCACGAACACCAGGGCGGAACCTGCAGGCAGTGAGCTCCTGTTCGTTTTCTTGTTCATCATAGGACCCCTTGGTTTCTGAGGCCTGCCTGCTCTTCAGCACTCAAAGCAGGCCCCCTGACGATGGCGAACACCTTGGTAGCGATGCACTCGACGCTTGCGTCAAGCGCACTTGACACGCCGAAGGAGAAATCCAGTATGCGCTTGGCCAGGTGGTCGGGCGTGTTGCGGAGGCAAAGGACCACCGCATCGCCTGCCTTGAGGGCCTTCGCGACACGTTCTACCTCGGCATAGCTTGCCGGCTTCAAGATGCACAGACCGCGCGTGGGGTTATGGGAGCCCATTCCCGACCCCGCGTAGGCATCATAGGGATCGAACGCTTGCTTTCCCTGCCCGCGGGCACTGCCGGCATCCGTTGCAGATGCAGAGGGCGTGAAGAGGGGGTCATTGCCCGAAGACCCTTCTGTGGCTTGGGCTTGGGCCTGGGCCTGGGCCTGGGCTTGTGTTGCATCCCTGTGGGGCGAAAGGTCGCTCGTCTCGGTGGATATCAGATAATCAGCCGCCCGTTCCACCTTGCGCGGCACAAAGGAGTTGCGGGTGCGGCTGCCCGTGGCGAACGAAGAAGGGCCAGCGGAATAGCCGGATTGCTGTCTGACAGATGAAACAGCAGACGCGCCATACGCGGCGCCGTTCGAGGCGCCATAGCCAGCGCCGTTCGAGGCGCCATACGCGGCGCCGTTCGAGGCGCCATACGCGGCGCCGTTCGAGGCGCCATACCCCCCCTCATAAGCCCCTTGGCTGTAGGCCCGCCGTTCAGGCAGGGGGTTTCGGCTCAAGGTGTCGGGAACCCGGGTAGAGGCGCGTATGTCGTCTGTCGAAACCAAACGGGGGCCTGAATGCCCGCCTTGGCTGGGAACATACGGTGACCGACGTGCGGTTGCCGGGATGTAGGCGTTCTGGACAGGAACGCTTTGGCTTGCCGAGGGCGCACCGTCATCGTATTCCTCATAAGCGCCGTAATCTTCCTCATAGTCGCCGTAGTCGCCCTGGTCGTATTCTTCAGCCGGTTCCTCGGCCACAAAGCCCAACCTGCTCTTAATGCCGTCGAGCATTCCTCTTTCCGGTCTGCTTCGTCTTGCCATCAGATCACCTATCCATCAGTATCGGAGCCATATTCAGCGCCCCTCGAAGCCGTCGTCAAAGACCGCACGGCCTATCCGTATCATTGTTGCCCCTTCGACCAGGGCTTCACGCCAGTCCTCGCTCATGCCCATGGAAAGCTCGCGCAGGCCTTGCAAGCCCCCATACTGGGGGAAGCGCTTGCGCAAATCAGCCAATAAGCTGGCTGTTTCCTTGAAACATTCGCGTGCACGCGCTGAATCGCCCTGTGGAGCCATGGTCATAAGACCCCTTACCTGGATATGCGGGCAACGCAAAGCCTCTTCGAACAGGGCATTCAAGTCGTCCGGGGCAACCCCGCCCTTGCTTGCCTCACCTGAGACGTTGACCTCGATGAGAAGCCCTTGGACCTTCCCGAGTCCCGATGCCGCCTTTTCGACGGCAGCCAGATGCCGGGACTGGTAGAGAGAATGGATCAAGGTGGCTGCCGAGACGATCCCGGGGATCCTGCGCGATTGGACATTGCCGATGAAGTGCCAAGCCACCTGAGGGAATTGCGCCTGTCTTGCAAACAAGGCCTCTGGGCGGTTCTCGCCGAAGTCCCGAAAGCCTGCCCCTATGGCGGCCTCTATCAGAGGAGGGCCCACCGTCTTCGACACGGCTATCACCCGCACCTCTTGTGGGTCACGGCGAAGCCTTTGACAGACAGCCTTCACTTCTGCCGTGACCCGCTGGTAACGCAAGCCCAGATCCATGGGTCACCTGCTCGTTCCCGCTAAGCGGATGGCGAAGGCCCCCTGGCGGCCGCAGGTACCGCCCGATGCGCGGTGCGAGAAATACTCTTGAGGCGAACAAGCGGTGCAGCAGGCCACGTCAGCGATGCGCTGGGGAGTTATCCCTGCCTGGGCAAGCGTGGAACGCACGGCGGCGTTCAAATCGATATGGTTGCCGTCGGTCACAGCAACAGGGGCGAATGCCCGATTGAAGCGCTCGACAAGCCCGGGGTCTGCCTCGAAGCAGCAGGAATGGATATGCGCACCGATATACACATTATAGTGCGAAGGATCGCCCGGAGCCCCTGCCTTCTGGTCAAGAGCGGCCAGGTGGCGGATGGCTTTTCCCGCAATGCCCGACTCGACCCCCCGCCATCCTGCATGGATGACGGCAAAGCGGCCTGTGGGCGATACCGCGATAAGCGGGACGCAGTCTGCAAAACACAGCAGTGCCGCAACGTTATCCACCTCTATCGCCAGGGCATCTGCTTCCTCTTCTGCCTGCGGCGGCTCTTCAGGCATCGCCACGGTGAGCACGGTATCGCCATGGACCTGTTTGGGCACCATGCATGCAAGCCCGTGCGATCCGAAGGCTTCAAGCACGATGTCGCGGTTGGCCTCGACTGCCGCAGGGAGGTCGCCCACTGCCGAGCCGAGGTTCAAGGAGCCATAGGGCGCAACGCTCTTTCCGCCGTGCCGTTGGGTGAAGGCGATGCGCACGCCGAGCTGAGCGAAGAGTGCTTCGTCGGTATGCGCCGTAACGGACGCGAAGCTTCCTCGCGAAAAACGAGGCAAAGGCAACTCAGAGGTCATAGGCATCAAGGGAATCCGGGGTGCGCAAGGCTGTTTAGCGCTGGCGCTTCAGGAAATCGGGGATGTAATCCTCATCGGCAAAACGGGTGCCCGGTGACGTGGGGTAATTCGGTGCAGGATAGCTGGGGGCGCCATAACCCGGGATGGGGTTGCTCGGAGGGGCATACACCGGTGCAGAAGGCGTTGGCGTATCGGTCGGCGCAAAGAGGTCCTTGCGCGAGAAATCGAGGGCTGATTGCTTGGCGACGGCTTTGAAGCCGGTCGCGATAACGGTTATGCGCACCTCTTCGCCCAAGGCATCGTCGATTATCTGGCCATAGATGATGTTGGCGTTCTCGTCAGCGCAAGCCTCGATGGTACGCGCAGCCTCGTCGACCTCGGCCAAAGTGAGGTCAGAGCTGCCCGCGATCGAGAACAGCACCCGGGAGGCTCCCGCAATGGACGTCTCCAGCAGCTTCGAATTGGTCGCCTGTTGGGCGGCGTCAAGTGCTCTGTTCTCACCCGCAGAACGCCCGATGCCCATCATGGCGGTCCCCGCATCCTTCATGACCGTGCGGATATCGGCGAAGTCAAGGTTGATGAGGCCAGGAATGATGATAAGGTCGGTCACGCCCTGAATGCCCTGACGCAGGGTGTCATCGGCGATACGGAAGGCGTCAAGCATGCTGGTCTTGCGCTCGACTATCTCCAGCAGGCGGTCATTGGGGATGACGATGAGGGTGTCGACCTTCTGCCCGAGCAGATCGATGCCTTGCTCTGCCTGGTTGCGGCGCAAGCGTCCTTCGAAGCTGAAGGGCTTGGTCACAATGCCGACCGTCAATGCCCCTATCTCTTCGCGGGCTATCTCGGCAACGATAGGGGCTGCACCCGTGCCGGTACCGCCGCCTTCGCCTGCGGTGACGAAAATCATGTCGGATCCATTGAGCGCTTCGCGGATCTGCGAACGGCTTTCCTCTGCTGCCTGTGCCCCCACTTCGGGGTTCGCCCCGGCACCAAGGCCGCGGGTCAGTTCTTCCCCGATATGGATCGCCTTGTCGGCGTTGCACTTGAGCAAGGCCTGATGGTCGGTGTTGACAGCGATGAATTCGACGCCTTTGATACCGGCCTCGACCATGCGGTTGATGGCGTTCGTGCCGCCACCGCCAACGCCTACTACTCTGATGACCGCTGAATGTCCAGGACCTATATTGTATGGCATGATATCCTCCACATATGCTGCGTTTAGGTATGCTACGTTTTCCTGCGTTGTTTCGTTTTTATGCACATGGCGCTATTGTACACGATGATGCGCCCTTTGCAAATTATCAGCCATAAAA
>JAIRPR010000092.1 GCA_031256895.1 Coriobacteriaceae bacterium | reverse complement strand
TGAACTTCTTGTCAAGCACGATGGGCTCACCATCGAGCTTGCGCACCTCCCCATCGACGCGGACCCGCGAGAAGCCTTCCTTCTGGAGGTCTTGGAAAAGCTTGGTGAACTCGCCCTTGCGCCCCACCACCACCGGTGCCAGGACCAGGGCACGCAAGCCTTCGCCTAAGGCAAGAACCTCATCGGTCACCTGGTCGGTGGTCTGCTTCTTGATGACGCGCCCGCATTCGGGGCAATGGGGCACCCCGACCCGTGCGAATAGGAGGCGCAGGTAGTCGTAGATCTCGGTCACCGTGCCCACGGTGGAGCGCGGGTTCTTGCTGGTGGTCTTCTGATCTATCGACACAGCAGGCGAAAGCCCGTCGATGCTGTCGAGGTCGGGCTTGTTCGACTGTCCCAGGAACTGGCGCGCATAGCTGGACAGGCTCTCAACATAGCGGCGTTGGCCTTCTGCGTATATCGTATCAAAGGCAAGCGAGCTTTTGCCTGAACCGGAAAGGCCGGTTATGACCACCAGCTTGTCACGTGGTATTGCCAGGTCGATGTTCTTCAGGTTATGCTCACGCGCGCCCTTGATGATAATGGAGTCCTGCGCCATAGGTGTTTCTTCTTCCTTGTTTGGTTTCCTTCAAACGGTTATTGTAACGCAGCAGGGGTTCCAAAGGCCTCAAAGCCCCATTTTGTAAAAGCGTACAGATGTTTTTCACATTATGTTCGCTATTTTGTTCACGGCCAGTGCGAGCGAGCCGCTACCGGAACCCCCGGGGGTGTGCCTTGCTGTGCTCGATAATGTGACCCATCGGGCATTTAAGACGAGTGGTCTACCGGAACCCCCGGGGGTGTGCCTTGCTGTGCACCTCCCTCAATCGGGCTGCCGAGAGATGGGTGTATATCTGCGTGGTGGAAAGGCTTGCGTGGCCGAGCATCTCTTGGACGCTGCGCAGGTCTGCCCCACCTTCCAAAAGGTCGGTCGCAAAGGTGTGGCGCATATCGTGCGGAGAGAGCGTTGGATCGAGGCCGGCCTTCGCTAAAGCCTCTTTGAACATCTTTCGCAGGGCATCGGTCGTCATCTGGTTCCCCCGTGTCGAGATGAAGAAGGCATCGCTTGGCCTTGCGCCCACGAGCTTCGGGCGGGCTATATCGTAATAGGTGCGCATCGAGTACAAGGCCATCGCATGCAGCGGGATTATCCTTTCCTTGCTGCCCTTGCCGAAGACCTTCACTTGCGCGTTCGCGAAGTCAACGTTGCCGCAACGAAGCCCGGACACCTCGGAGATGCGTGCCCCGCAGGCATAGAGCAACTCTAAGATAGCTTGGTTGCGCATATCGACGGGAGATTGCTCGCGGGGAGCCCCCTGTGCGTCGCGTTTGCCGTACACTGAGAGCAGCCTTACCATGTGGGCGGGTTGTATCGTGTGCGGAAGATGTTTGGGGCGTTTGGGGCCTTGCAGGACATTGGCGGGGTCGGCTTGCACGGACCCTGTCACGGTGAGCCACCGGAAGAATCCCTTCAGGGCAGAGAGCCGCCGGTTGATGGTGGTATGAGAGTATTGGGCGCGCTCAAGTTCGCCTAAGTAGAGGCGGAGCTGGCGATGGGTCACCTTGAGTGGGTCGAGGCTTTGGCGGGCTGCCCAGGCCAGGTAATCGTTCAGGTCGATGCGGTAGGCGCGGATGGTGTGCTCGGAGGCATTGCGCTCGGTGGCCAAAGCCTTGCAGAAGGATTCAAGGCAGGCTGCAGCCGCTTCACCACCAAGGGGCTCTTCTTGGTTATTCCGCAGGTCTGCTGCCTTTTCCTTAGCCATGGAGGGAATCCTGGGTTGCGGGGGCAGGTGGGCATGCGGCAGGCAAGACTCCTGATGCGCGAAGCTTTTGGCAATAGCAGTCCAGGGCAGCCGCTCCCCTTCGGCTATAGGCACGGTAACGCTGTTCCTTCTGCTTGACAGGCGGGGCCAGGGGGGGCATGATACCGAAGCTCACGTGCATAGGCTGGTAATCCTGTGTCGCAGGGTCGGTGGCATAGGCCATCAGGGCACCGAAGGCTGTCTGGGCAGGCAAGGGGGCAAGCACCTCGCCCTTCGAGCGCGCATAGATATTCAATGCGGCAAACAGTCCGGACATGATGGCCTCGCAGTAACCTTCGGTCCCTGCCAGTTGTCCTGCAACGTAGATTGGAGGAAGCCTGCGCTCAGAGGTGTCTTCCCTGAGACGTAGGCCGGGCAGGAGGACATGGGGGGCATCGATGAAGGTGTTGCGGTGCATGACCCCGTAACGTGCGAACTCTGCCTGTTCCAATCCGGGAATCATGCGGAATACCCGGCGTTGTTCGGGGAAGGCGAGGTTGGTCTGGAAACCCACCAGGTTATAGGCAGTTGCTGCCGCGTTCTCGGCACGCAGCTGCACGACAGCCCATGGCCTGCGCCCCGTGCGCGGGTCGGTTATGCCAACCGGCTTCAAGGGGCCGAAGCGGGGGGCATCGAAGCCCTTCCTTGCAATCTCTTCGATGGGCTGACAGGCTTGGAAAAGCTCCTTGGACTCGAAATCCTTGGCAACAACGCGCTCGGCGCTGCAGAGCTCCTTGACGAAAGCCTCGTATTCCTCCCGCGAGAAGGCGGCATTGAGGTAGTCGCCTCCTTCGGTGCCCTCATAACGGCTTTGCGAGAAGAGGCGTGAATGGTCGAGCGAATCGCCCATCACTATCGGTGCAGCAGCATCAAAGAAGGAAAGGCCCCGTTTGCCCGTCAGGCGAACTAGCTCGGCCGCCAGGTCATCGGCAATGAGCGGCCCGCTGGCAATGATGACCGCATCGCTGCCGTCGGGGATGAGCTTTCGCTCCTCACGAATGAGGCGTATATACGGGTGCCTGTCCAGTTTGCTCGTGACATCGGCCGCGAAGGCTTGCCTATCGATGGCCAAGGCGCCACCTGCTGCGACTCGATGTTCGAGGGCAATCGCAAAGAGCTTCGAGCCAAGGGCCGAAAGCTCGGACTTGAGCATGCCTGCCGCGCTTTCAGGCTTCATGCTTTTCAGGGAGTTCGAGCAGACCAATTCAGCGCAGTCGCCTCCTGTATGAACGGGGGTCATAGTGGACGGGCGCATCTCGTACAGGCGAACCGGCACCCCCCTATCCGCCAATTGAAAGGCCGCCTCGCTTCCCGCAAGGCCCCCGCCTATTATGTCGACCGAAAACGTCATATGCCAAGCATAGCAAACCAGCCCGCCTTACGGAGAGCCCTTGACGGACAAACCACAAGCCTGCTGTCGTCGATAAGGAGGTCGTCTTTCGTCCAGGGATTCTTTCTCGCAAGCATCCTGCATCGGCCTTTAGTTGCCTTCAATCGGTACACAGGCGCTCTATTCGACGGTTAGAGTTGGTCGAGATCGCCAACGTGGCACGCCTGGGCGGTTAGAGTTGCTCGAGATCGCCCATCGCATCAATCAAAGGGCGGCTTGCAACAGGGCATCTCCTGTGACGGTTCGCAACCGAACGTTTGATGGGACGGTTAGAGTTGGTCGAAGTATGCCTTCCGAATCGGCTTACCATGATTCTAGAAGCATTATCCTTACCGTGTCTTCACGGGGCCGTACCTTCCATCAGGATAACGGGCTACCCTGCCTGTCCGTTGCAGTTCCACGAGGCGCAGCATCAAGTCTTCACGGCAGCCCTTCCCCTGTTGGGCGGATCCACCGGATGCCTGAGGTTTGACCGGTTCCTCAACCGCAACCGAATTCCTTGGCTGCCCGATCGCAACGGCACCCTTCAACAAGCCGTCTGTCTTCTTCTCTTGTTCCAAGACCGCCAACATTTCCTCGATCCTCATCGGCTGAGCGCTCAATGCGGCGAGCAACATGTCAGGTGACTCCGGTATATCGGAAGCCTCTTGAGGGAATGCCTGTTGTTTCAAACTGCCGAATAGAGAGAACATGAGGTCGTCGAAACTATCCTCATCGACAACCGGGGTAGCACCTTGATAAAGAAGACGGTTGGTGCCTCGGGAAAGGCTCGAGCATAATGAGCCCGGCACCACCAGCACCTCGCGTCCGGCTGCCAAAGCCTCGTCGGCAGTCGAGAAGGTCCCTGAGGGAATCCCCGCTTCCACTATCAAGGTGGCGCGCGCGAGGCCTGCTATGAGACGGTTGCGGGCTTTGAAGGTGTGCTTGAGCGGCGGGTAGCCCCAAACGTGTTCCGACACTACAGCGCCTCCTGAGTCGATGACATCCTGGAAGAGACGGTAGTGCTGGGGAGGGTAGATCTGGTCTATACCGCCGCCCAAAAAAACGACCGTAGGGCAGGATGCCTCTAGCGCTGCCTGATGGGCAGCCGCATCACAGCCCCTCGCACCGCCCGATATGATAACAATCCCCTTCTCAGCCGCCCTTTTGGCAAACATGCGGGTGCAGCTCATGCCATAGGGCGAAGCGTTGCGCGCGCCGATGACCGCAAGGCCTTCTTGTAATGCCAGAGGGTCTCCGATGCCAAAAAGGGCATCTGGCGGGTCAGGTATCCCCATGAGGGCATGGGGGAAGCCTTCCTGACCACGAGAGATCTGCCACCGAGGCCCGATGAGGAGCGGTCCTGTGTAACGCTTGAAATCGAGAGAACGGTGAAGGTGTCGCGCTTCTTCCAAAGTGAGCTTCTTCATGATGGCGCCTCGCTTCCTTCCCGTACCCGCAGGGTGAGAGCCTCACAGAGGTGCGCCCTTCCCACCCGAGGCCTCTCGTCCATGTCTGCAAGTGTCCGTGCAATCGATAGCGTGCGCATGATGCCCCTTCCGCTCATATGGTAGAACCCTGCCATCTGGATCAGGAAATCCTCATCTGCCTGTTCAAGGGAACAAGCCTGAAGCAAAGCGGTCGAGCTGTTCATGCCACCGATGCCCGCCCTTCTCTCAATGCCCGTCCCTGCCCCACCGCTCACCTTGCCGGTGTGGGCTGCATCAACAGAGTGGGTTGTGCGGGCCGTATGGGCTGAGTGGGCAGTGTTGGCCGCACAGGCTGTGCGGGCGGTGTGGGCGGTGTGGGCTGACAGTCCTTCGTCTCCGAAGCGACGTTCCCGGAAGCTCCGGTAATCCTGTGCCCTCAAGACGCCCTCGCGCAGTTCTTGCGATGATGTCCCTTGCCCCGTGCGCAAGACCTGTTGCGGATCCGTTCGCCAGATGTCTATGTGAATGTCTATGCGGTCGAGCAAAGGGCCGCCTATCCGATTCTGATAAGACATCACCTGAGAGAGCTTACAAGAACAAGGACGTTCTTCATCTCCATAGAAGCCGCAGGGGCAAGGATTGCTTGCAGCCACCAACAAGAACCGCGCCGGGAAAACGATGTTTCCTTCAGCACGGGTGATGGCGATATTGCCAGACTCCATGGGCTGGCGGATGCTTTGCAGGGTGGAAGGCTTGAACTCGGCAAGCTCGTCCAAGAACAACACCCCGTTATGGGCAAGAGAAACCTCGCCCGGCTGGGGATGACTGCCCCCACCCACCAAACCCGCGAAGCTCGCGCTATGGTGCGGGCTTCGAAACGGCCTGATGCCGGCCAAGACCGGCGCGGTGTCCATACCGGCAACCGAATGGATGAGAGCGGTCTCAAGCATCTCTGCTTCCTGCAAAGGGGGAAGGATGGAAGGGAGACGGGATGCCAACATGGTCTTGCCCGATCCGGGCGGCCCCATCATGAGGACTCCGTGCGCTCCCGCAGCAGCCACCTGTAACGCCCTTTTTGCCACTTCATGGCCGGCGATGTCCCGGAAATCGAGTCCCGTGCCAGAAGCTTCCTGTGTTTGGTACCGTGCAGGCTGGAAAGCCCCCTTGCGGAAGGATGAAAGGGACTGCACGGTTCTTTGTTCTATTCCCGAAAGTCCGATAAGGCCTTCGTCGGGTTGGGCACACACCAGGTCAAGGCCTCCTTCACGAGCACAGAGGGCGAATGCAAGAAGGCCGTTGATAGGCCTTACCTGCCCTTCGAGCGAGAGCTCACCGACCAAGAGCGCATGCTGTACCTCTTCGGGGGCTATCTGCCGTGTCGCAAGCAGGATTCCCACTGCTATAGGGAGGTCGAAGCCTGACCCGGTCTTCTTGATGGCACCTGGGGCAAGATTGACCACCACTTTCTCTGGCGGCATGGAGAAGCCACAAGCCCGAATAGCTGCGCGGACCCGTTCGCGGGCTTCCTGGATGGCAGCATCGGGCATACCCACTATGATGAAAGCGGGCAGGCCTGATGACACCAAGACCTCGACATCGACCGGGATGGCCTCGACGCCACGCAGAGTGGCACCATGGACGACGCACTGCGCCTGCATCCTAGCGCCCCTCGGCTGCCATGCCGTCGGCCTGTGCCTCATAAGCCCTGTTGCAGCTGTATTGCACGTGCCTCGTTCCAACAATGCCGTCTATCATGCTCATAGGCTTTCCGACGCGAAGGCATCCCGGTGATGACGCAAGAATGCCCTGTCCGACGTCACTACCAGGATCGATATGACATCGAAACGGACTTGCACATCCACCGTATCATGGTCTCGCAGGTAGTACCCGGCAA
>JAIRPR010000064.1 GCA_031256895.1 Coriobacteriaceae bacterium | reverse complement strand
ACGACGATCGCGGGTTTCTTGGCCGAACATGGGCTGCCGGGCATATTCCGGGTGCATGACGCCCCGGCATCCGACGGCCTGGCCGCTTTGGTGCCCATCATACGCGAGTTCGACTACCTCTCCGACATCCCGGCGGCAGACTTCGTCGCGGGGAACCCTTTCTGCATCCAGGAGGTGTTGGAGCGCACAAAAGGAAAGCCCGAGGAAGAGCTTGTCTCGAACCTTGTCCTGCGTGCCATGCAGAGGGCGGAGTACCGCGCTTGCGCTGACGGGCATTTCGGCCTCGCCCGTAGCCAGTACCTACATTTCACCAGCCCTATCAGGCGCTATCCCGACTTGGTAGTCCATCGCATCGTCAAGTCGTTCCTGCAGGGTACGCAAGGCGCACAAGAGCAGTCTGGTGCGCAGGCCGCAAAGGACGCACAGGGCACGCAGGGCACGCAGGCCGCACAGGGCGCGCAAGGCACGCAAGGCACGCAAGGCACGCAGGGCGCGCAGGGCGCGCAAGAGCAGTCTGGTGCTCAGGCCGCACAGGCCGCACAGGGCACGGCTGGCGCTCAGGCCGCACAGCACCCCCGCACAACCCAGAGTGGAAAAGGCAGCAAGAGCGCAAAAGTCAAGGGACATGACCTGGCCCTTCTTGCCGAACACTCATCGAAGCAGGAGCGCATAGCCGAAGCGGCAGCCCGTGAATCCCAAGAGATGAAGATGATAGAGTTCCTTGCGCATGAGGTCGGCTCTGCCTTCGATGCGGTCATCTCGGGGGTCGCCCGTCATGGCCTTTTCGTACGACTTGCGAACACCGCCGAAGGCATGATAGGCCTTGACGCGCTCGGGAACGAGTACTTTGCCTTCGATCCCCAAAGGCATACCCTGACAGGCGAGGAAAGCGGGAAGAGCTACCGGTTGGGACAAAGGGTACGGGTCGTCCTTCAGCGTGCTGACCAGCGTTTGGGGCGCCTTGATTTCAGGATGGCGGGCAGCCATGAATGACCAGGAACGCTTCAGCGAAAAGGGAAGGGGCAGGTACCAGCATCTCGACGACCTGCTCTCGACCACCTTCAACGCCATCCTGCGCATAGAAGAGCGGTCCTTGCGCAGCAAGCTCACCGAAGGCCTCACGATGTCCGAGGTGCATACGCTGGTCGCGCTGGGCCTCTATGAAGAGAACCCCATGAACGTCGTGGCCTCACGCCTCGGGGTCACCCTTGCCACCCTGACCACAGCGGTCAACAAGCTGGTCGAGAAAGGCTTCATAGAACGTCGGCGCAGCGAGAGCGACCGCCGCAAGGTGCTCATCGCCCTGAGCAAGAAAGGGCGTCAGGCCTATCGTGCCCACAGCCTGTTCCATCAAAAGATGATAAACGAATCGCTCGCCGGACTGACCGAAGAAGAAGTGGAGGTCTTTGCGAGGGCACTGGGCAAAGTTAAGGCCTTCTTCGAGCAGGAGGGTGCCTCATGAGGCGCTGGGTGATGCATAAGGCCTTCAAACCTCGCTCACGTACCGCCTGTACGCATCGCTCGCTTTTCAGGCCTTATGCATTCACCGAGCGCCCCATGAGGTTGTCAAATGCATAAGGCCTTCAAACCTCGCTCTCGTACCGTCTGTACGCATCGCTCGCTTTTCAGGAGGCCTCCATCCATCGATTGCCCCATGGGGGGAGGGGGTCACATGATGCATAAAGGAAGGTTGATGACATGTTCAGCATCTTCGTAGTCGAGGACGACCGGAAGGTACGTGACGAGCTGGTCACCTTGCTCCGGAACAACGGCTATGCTGCAACTGCTACCGAGGAATTCACGCAGGTGCCCGAAGCGGTGATAGCTTCCGCTCCCGACCTGCTCCTGCTTGACCTGTCGCTGCCGATGCTTGACGGCCAGCTGGTGTGCCAAGAGATCCGCAGGCACAGCCAGCTTCCCATCATCGTGGTCACCAGCCGCGACAACAGCATGGACGAGCTTTTGGCCCTTGAGCGGGGGGCGGACGATTTCATCGCCAAGCCTTACGACCCGCCTATCCTGCTTGCGCATATCGCCTCATTGCTGCGGCGGAGCTATTCCGACCGGCCAGAGCCTGCGCAGGTATTCGCGGGGGTCAGCTTGGACGCGGCGCGCAGCGAGGCTTCGTTCGAGGGACGCACGACAAGCCTGACCAAGAACGAGCTGCGCATCCTCTCTTTGCTGATGAGGCATAAAGGCGAGATAGTCTCGCGCTACGACATCCAGGCAGAGCTGTGGCTCTCGGATGAGTTCGTCGACGACAACACGCTCACGGTGAATGTCAACCGCCTGCGCGCCACGCTTGCCGGCATCGGTGTGGGGGATTCCTTCCTCCAAACGCGCCGCGGCCAGGGCTATCTGCTGCACGACCCGCATGAGGGGCAGGCATGAGCTTTGCCCGCTATATCAGGGACAAGGCATTCGCGCTGGCCATGCTGGCCCTTGTGTTGGCCTTCCTTACCCTTGCCCTGGTGGTGTTCGGTTATGGGACCGTTGCAACGGCTTTCATCGACTTGGTCGTGGTGCTTGCTGCTGCGGCAGCGCTTGTGTATGATTACCTGCTCAGACGAAGCTTTTATCAGCGTCTTTATTATCTTTTAAGGGATCTGGACCAACCCCATCTTATCGCCGAGCTCCTTGACCGCCCCGCCTTCTTTGAAGGCAGGCTCGACCATGATGCCTTGAGGGCGGCGGGGAAGAGCATGAACGACATCATCTTGCGTCATCGCCGCGCAAGCGAGGAATACCGGGATTACCTGGAGACCTGGGTCCATGAGATCAAGACGCCGCTTGCGGCGTGTGGCCTTATCCTGGAGAACAACAAGGGCAGCCTGGCGCCCTCGCTTTCCCTAGAGCTTGCCCGGGTCGAGGCTTTTGTCGACCAGGCGCTCTATTATGCCCGCAGCGCGACGCTTGAAAAGGACTATCTGATACAGAAGGTCTCTCTGGGTTCCCTGGTGAAGTCAGCGTTACAGAAACGGGCACGCCTGCTTATCGAAGCCGGCATGGCCTTGGACCTCGAAGGGCTTCCTCCTGATCTCGAGGTCTTGTCAGACCCCAAATGGCTTGACTTCATCCTGGGGCAGATCATCGCGAATGCGGTTGCGTACCGCAAGCCGCAACCGACGATGCAGCTGAGTCAGGTCTTGTGGCTGTTGCGGATGCCTGCCTTGACGCAGACCCCCTCACCGACCCTGGTACAGGCCCCGAGCATCGGCAGGGCGATCCTCCCACCTTGTGGTTCCAAGCCTTGCTGCTTGAGGCGGGCACCGTGCATGAGCGGGTTCTCCTCAGTATCCGGGACAACGGCATCGGCATCACGGCAGAAGATGTGGCGCGGGTGTTCGACAAAGGCTTCACCGGTGCGAACGGGCGCATCAACCAGCGATCGACTGGGATGGGCCTTTACCTGTGCCAACGCCTGTGCCTGAAGATGGGCCTTGCCATCTCTCTCACGTCCGTGCTGGGCAGTGGTACCACGGTATCTATCGCATTACCCCTGAACGAATAGTTCTTACGGGAAGGCAGTCCCCAACTGAAGGGGTGATGCCTGCCCCACATAAAAGCCAGGCATGCAGCATCCCATGGGCCGTCCGGCTCCAAGCCCGCAAAGGGGGCACCGGGCGGTTCCAAATGGCGCGAAGGCCGACCGTGGCGTACGGGGGTACGTGAGCCAGGCATGCAGCATCCCATGGGCCGCCCGGCTCCAGGCCCGCAGAGGGGGCACCGGGCGGTTCCAAATGGCGCGAAGGCCGACCGTGGCGTACGGGGGTACGTGAGGGAGGCATGCAGCGCCATAGGGAACCGCCCGGTGCCCCCGTAAGCTTACAGGATTGTTCGTTTGCCGTAAGCCTTCCCTAAGGCAGCCTTGGATCCTCAGTGGCATAGTAGGGGACGACAAGAAAGACAGGTTCGATAGCCCTGGCATGGTTTTGGGAGCAAGCACGGCTTCTCGGACGCAAGGGCTGCTATGCAAGCCGACAGGAGCGGTGCATGCAGGGGGCTGGCTTGAGAAAGGAAGCTTATGGATACGGTATTGGAATGCAAGGACATCGAGAAATACTATGGCAATCGGAGCAACGTGACCAAGGCCCTTGACGGCGTGTCCTTCAACGTCAGACAGGGCGAGTTCGTGGGCGTCATGGGCCCTTCGGGCTCTGGCAAGACCACGCTGCTGAATTGCATTGCCACGATAGACAGTGTGAGTGCTGGGTTCATCCACATCGGCGGGCGCGACATCACGGCGCTTGCCGGAAACGAGCTTGCCCGCTTCAGAAGGGACGAACTGGGCTTCATCTTCCAAGACTCGAACCTGCTTGACACCTTGACCGCATTCGAGAACATCGCACTTGCGCTCACCATCGCCAAGGCGCCTGCCTCAGAGATACCCGCCCGGGTGCAGGCTGCCGCTGCCGCCTTGCAAATAGGCGATGCGCTGGAGAAGTTCCCGCACCAGCTTTCGGGAGGCCAGAAGCAGCGGGTTGCGGCAGCGCGCGCCCTTATCGGCAACCCCACCTTGATCCTTGCTGACGAGCCTACCGGTGCACTCGACTCAAAGAGCGCACGCAGGCTGCTTGAGAGCTTCGAAGCCCTTAATGCAGAGGTCAAAGCAACTATCCTGATGGTCACCCATGACCCCTTCGCGGCGAGTTACTGCCATCGCATCCTGTTCTTGCGCGATGGCCGCCTCTTCAATGAGATACATCGGGGCGACGCCCCACGCAAGCAGTTCTTCGACCGCATCATGGAGGTCGTAGGCTTCCTGGGCGGCGAGACGGCAGAAGTGCTGTAAGGAGGCCGCCATGTACGCAAAGCTCGCCTTCCGTTCGGTGCGTCGCTCGTTGAGGGATTTCGCCATCTATTTCTTCACCTTGGCTTTCGGCGCCTGTGTGTTCTATGCCTTCAATTCCATAGCCGACCAACAGGCGGTCCTCACGCTGTCGGAGCGCCAGATGCAGGTTATCGGCATGCTTGAATCGCTCATACAGATGGTCACGGTGTTCTTGGCGGTGGTTTTCGGCTTCTTGGTCCTTTATGCCAACCGCTACCTTATCCGTCGGCGCAAGAAGGAGTTCGCCATCTTCTTGAGCCTGGGCATGTCACGGGGCCATATCTCACGCATCATCGTGATGGAGACGGTATTGGTCGGCCTCGGGGCATTGGTGGCAGGCCTGGTGCTGGGCTACCTGCTTTCCCAGGTGCTGCTCTTGGTGACCGCATTGCTCTTCGAGACAGAGGTCGCGGGCTTCGCCCTGTTCTTCTCGCCCGGGGCAGCTGCGTTCACCCTTGGCTGCTTCATCATCATCTTCGTGTGCGTGCTGGTGTTCAACATTGTCACGGTATCGCGCTATAAGCTGATAGACCTTCTGTTGGCCGGACAGATGAGCGAAAGCCCCAAGTTGAGAAGGCTTTCTGCCGCCATTGTCTTGTTCGTTGTCTCCCTGGCGATGATCGGCGTGTCCTACTGGCTGCTCATCGATAACGGGATGCTCGACTTCGGCAACCAGTTCATTGCATCAACCCTGTTGGTATGCACGGGCACCGTGCTGTTCTTCTTCTCGCTTGCGGGCTTCCTGCTGCGGCTGGTACAAGGCAGCAAAGGCCTCTACCTCAGGGGTCTGAACATGTTCACCCTGCGGCAGCTTTCAAGCAAGGTCAATTCCGCGTTCCTCTCGATTTCTCTGGTCTGCATGGTGCTGTTCTGTGCCCTGACCGCCATGTGCATCGGCTTTTCCACGGTGACCTCGTTCAATGGCATGTTGGAAAAGAACACGCGCTTCGATGCCTCTTATGTGGCAAACTATGGGGTCGGCCAGATGCCCGGGGAAGAACAGACCATCGTGGAGAGGCAGGCCCAAGCCGATGGCTACGACATGGCGCGTGCCTTCGCCCGCCACGTGGAAAGCTGGGACAGCCTTGTCGGCTCCAGCGTGCAGATAGACCTGTTCGATGCGGGGATCACCTTAGGCGACCTCCTTGATGTTTCCGGCTACCGCTTCTCGGGAGCCTATGCCGAGATAGAGGGCACGCGCCTGCGCGAGACCCCTGTCGATGTCATAACGCTTTCCCGATTCAACGCCCTTCGCGCCTCTTTGGGGGAGGCACCAGCGTCGCTTGCTGCAGACGAGTTCGCCGTCTGGTGCGATATGGATGATTTCCAAGGCCTTTACGAGGGCTTCTTCAGGCAGGGGGGCGTGCTTGAGGTGTTCGGCACAACGCTGCGCCCCCAAGGCAAGGAGGCCTTTGACACGCTGGTGGCAACCGGGCAGGCAGGCGGCAACAGCGGGGTGCTGGTGGTGCCGGATGCGGTGGTCCCCGCAGGCACGAGCCCTTCGAAATCGGTCCTCAACATCAAGTTCAATGGCGCACGTGAGACCATAGACCCCCTTTTCACCGCGGCAGTGGCTGCCGCGTATGGCAACGCCTATTATAACGGCACCGTAAACGATCTCAACAAGGGCGATTACGGCTGGCCATTCATTTCGGGATCGAGCGCCCAGGATTATTACGAACAGAACAACAGCCTTACCGCGGTCATCTCTTATCTGGCCATCTATATAGGGCTCATCCTGTTGATAACCTGCGCGGCCATTCTGGCCCTCCAACAGCTGACCCAGGCTGCCGATAATGCCCAGCGCTACGCCCTGTTGGGAAAGATAGGCACCGACAAGCGCATGGTGAACGGCGCCCTGTTCTGGCAGACGGTCATATACTTCGTGTTCCCGTTGGTCTTGGCGTTGGCTCATTCGGCGGTCGCCATGAGCGTGGCAAAGGACGTCGTGCAGCTCTTCGGCCACCTCGATATCGAGGCACCCCTTGCCATGACGGCCTCTGTCGCAGTTGCGGTGTACGGCGGCTATTTCCTGTTCACCTATCTGGCATCCCGAAACACCATCCGCGCGGTGCGGGGCTGAGTCAAGCCATACGCGTGAGCGGCCGCAAGCTGCAGCCGCTCACGCGCAGCTCACGAGTTGCCTACGAGTTGTTTAGGCACCGATCAAGAGGTGCTCACGCAACGCTTACCTGTTGCTCATGAGTTGTCTCTTGCATTCAACAAGTCCGATGCAGCCTGAGAGGGCGCAGATGCCATAACAGATGCCATAACAGATGCCATCGGGGTGCGGGGGCGACATCTTCCTCAAACCGGCAAGCCGCTACACCTCTCGCGTGTGTCGCTGTGGAAATTTCAGGCAGGGGTGTCGTCTTCTTGGTGCCCGAGGCTCTCGACGAAGGGCCCTTCTACGCCTTCGAGGCGGGCATGGTCATGTACTCGACGACCGGCGGTTTAAGGGAGAACGAAAGATCGCAGGTCATCGATGTGTTCGGTGAAGCTATCGAAGGGCTGTACTGCGCCGGAGGCATCTGCAATTATGCGAAGTACGGCGTTGACATCAAGAACCACAGCACGAAGGCCCCCTCAGGCATAGGGTTTGGAGGCGCCATGGTGTTCGGCCGCCTGGTCGCACAGTATGCGCAAGAAGCAACGCCGTGGGAATGAACGGAACAGAAGAACAAATGTTTCACGTGAAACGCCCTGGGAATGAACGGAGCAGAAGAACAAATGTTTCACGTGAAACATACGAAAAAGACTGCCCCCTTAACCCCGCTGACATAAGAAAACAGGCAAAAAGCCAGTAAAATTAACATTTTTTATGGCAGCGGGCAAGCGGGATAGTACAAACCCCAAGAGCGGGATACTGTTTAGAAACGGTATCCCGTTTTTGAAAAAGACTGCCCCCTTCCATGCCCCTTACATGCCCATTCCTCCGCCGAACAGTACCCCGCTCGATCGATAGGCGCCAAAGCATCAGCTCGTTTCTGCTATAATCAACAAGAGAGTAAAGGGAAGGAAGGCAAAGATGATATCCCCGTACCTTGTTTTCAATGGCGAATGCGCAGAGGCTCTAGCCTTCTATCGTTCGGTCTTTCGGTGCGACGAGCCGAAGGTCATGCCCTACGGCGATTATATGCCGGAAGGGTCTGAGACGCCGCCCGAGCTCTTGCGGACGTGGGTCATGCATGCGGAAATGACCATATGCGGCACGGACGTCTGGTTTGCCGATGAGGCCACACCGGTGGCAAAAGGGGAAGGCATAAGGCTTTCCGCGATCGTTTCGACCGGGAAGCTTGCGGCGGAGGTCTTTGAAGCGCTGTGTGACGGCGGAAAGACAACGCTTCCGCCCACTGAGACGTTCTACAGCGTATTCCATGCCGCAGTCACCGATAGGTTCGGGGTGGGTTGGAATGTGGTCGCCGAGGAGCAGCCCCATTGCGGCTAACGAAAGGGAAGTCACACGCAGGCTGAGGCTTCAGCCTTCAAGCCTCAACAGGCACAAGCCCACAAGCCAGCCGAGCGAGGGCAGCCCCCGGCCGCACGGAGCCCCCGATGAGCCGCAGTCCGCAGCCGCCCGGAGTGCCCAGCCACCCGGAGCCCCTGCTATCCGGCGTCCCGAACACCCCGCGGGTGGAATCCGATCCGCCTAGAGCAGGCTCTGGTATATCTTGGCCGCTTCTTCTGTCAAGCGGTCATGGAGCTCGATGTGGATGTCGAGCAGCTTGTTGCCTTCGTCGGTGAGCGTGCTGCCATGGGCGCCGTCACGGTTGAGCAGCAGCACCCCTAATGCGGCTTCGGTGTCCTTGATGATGCGCCATGCCTTCGAATAGGCCATGCCCATGCCCTTTGCGGCGGCGTTGAGCGACCCTATCTCGCGCACTCCCAGGCAAAGGGCAGCAATGCCCGGGCCGAAGACCGAGCCGCCCTTGTTGTCGGGGCCTTCGATGCTAAGCCGGATACTCGGTTCGAGCTTGGATAGATTCTTCATAGTCTCCTCGTTACAACGCTTCTCGGTGTGGTTATTGCATGTCTTCTTGCTGCCCTGAGTTCCCCATGGAAGCAGCGGCCAAGCCGTCCCGGACGTGAAAGCCTGCCTGCAGCACGGATGTGCGGGGAAGGCGTCAGCACATGTCCCGGTTCAACCGCCAATTCCCAAGAACTGCAGGACTGCTTCTTCGATGCTTTCTGCAGGCTTCTTGATGACATCGGTGAAACGAAGGTCGAGCCCATCGAGTCGAGCCAGGCCTTGGGGAATATTGTAGCACTGAGTCTCGGTGGAGATAAGCCTATTGAGCCCACAACCGCTCAAGCTCCGTATGTTTTCGGGGAGGGACTCGTTCGGCTCCATCCCGTGCAGCGCCCGATAGACGGAATCGCCGAACTTCGCCCAGTGGGCGGTGGCGGCGATAAGGACGGGGTTTTGCCCCCGCAGGCGCTCTGCCACACGATAGGCGACAGCGGTATGGGGGTCAAGAAGGTAGCGGTGCTTCTCAAAAGCCTGCCTGATAGTTGCGAGGCAATCGGCGTTGCTCACCGAATCTGCCACGAAATGCCTGCGCAGCGCGGCGAAGGTGTCGACATCGACCCTGAACTGCCCTCCATCGCGCAGGTCCTCCATCCAGGTGCGGATGGCCATGGCATCGCGCCCGTTGAGCTCGAAGAGCTGCCGTTCAAGGTTCGATGACACCAGGATGTCCATCGAAGGGGAGGGGGTCAAAAGGAACTGCCTTTGGGAGATGTCGTAGCGCCCGGTGTTGATGAAGTCGGTCAGCACCCGGTTCTCGTTGCTTGCGCACATCAGCATGTCCAGGGGGGTGCCGATGCGCTTCGCATACCATGCGGCCAGGATGTTCCCGAAGTTCCCTGTGGGCACGCACACATCGATGGCTTCCCCGCAGGCTATCTTCCCTTGGGCGACCAAGCTTGCGTAGCTTGACACATAATAGACGACCTGGGGCAGCAGCCGCCCCCAATTGATAGAATTAGCGCTGGTCAAAGCAACATTGGCTTCCCGTTCGAGACGTTCGTTGAAGGCGCGGTCCGCAAACACCGCCTTCACGCCCGTCTGGCAGTCGTCGAAGTTCCCTTCAACGCCCCAAACCATCACATTGCTTCCCGACTGGGTCGCCATCTGCTTGTACTGGATGTCGCTCACCCCGTCTTGCGGGAACAGCACGCCGATGCTCACTCCGGGCATGTCTTTGAAGCCCTCCAGGGCAGCCTTCCCGGTATCGCCCGAAGTGGCCACCAACACGCAGAACTCAGGGACAGGCAGCCCTCGTGCCCGCAGCTGTCGGGTGCTTGCCGAAAAGAAGCGGGGGAGGCATTGCAACGCCATATCCTTGAAGGCGCTGGTGGGGCCGTGCCACAGCTCAAGGACATGGGTGTTAGCGTCAAGCGAGGTTATCGGGCAGATATCGGGGTCATCGAAGTTGCTGCCATAAGCCTGCGCCATCAGCCCGTCAACGGCTTCAGGCTCGAGATCGACTCCGAAAGCCTGGTAGATGGCTGCGGCGCGGGCGGCATAAGGAAGCTTAGCCAGAGCCGCTATCTCATCAAGGTTCAAATGGGGAAGGCTCACCGGCACGAAGAGCCCCCCGCCCGGGGCAAGCCCTTGTACCAAGGCCTCGGTGAAAGGAACCGGCTCGGTGCAGTGGCCGCGTGTGTCGATGTAGAAAACCTGGGTCATAGGACATTCTTCCTTCTGAGGACGTTATCGGTAACGTATACTATGCACGAAAAAAGAACGAAGCACGACCAAGCGCGGAGGATTTCATGCAATACGCACTAGTCATACTCGATGGGGCGTCGGGCTGCCCGGTTCCTGAGTTCGGGGGCAGGACCAGCCTTGAGGCAAGCCGTACGCCCTGCCTTGACCATTTGGCACAGACGGGCATCACGGGGCTCATGCAGAACGTGCCCCCATCCAAGGAAAGCGGTTCGGACGTCGCCTGCCTCTCCATCATGGGTTACGACCCAGCCGCCTTCGACCTTGGCCGTGGCGGCATCGAGGCGGCTGCGCTCGGCATCTGCCTCGAGCCAGGGCAGGTCGCCTTCCGGTTGAACCTCTGCTATGTGGAAGACGGCGTCATGAGGGGCTATTCGACCGACAACATCTCCACCGAGGACGGCAACGCCTTGGCTGCAGAATTGAAGTCTGCCCTCGACAGCGACACCTTCACCTTGTATCCGGGCACCTCGTTTCGGCAGGTCCTGGTAGTCAACGGCCACCCCGAGCTCATGGGCCTTGCTTATGCAACCCCCCATGACAACACGGGCCGCGACATCACGGCTGCATATCAGCCGCAGCTTCCCGGCGGGGGCGGCATACCCGAAGGCCATGCCGCATATGAGGCGGCACATGCCCTGACCGGCTATATCCAGGCCGCGAACAAGGTGCTTGCCGCAAGCCCCCTGAACGCACGACGCGTGGGCGCAGGCCTGTGGCCAGCCAACCATGTCTGGGCTTTCTGGCCAGGCATGAGGCCTTCGTCACTGGTGCCCTTCGCCCAGAGGCACCATAAGAAGGCGGTGGTCAATTCTGCCGTTGACCTGCTAAAAGGCTTGGCATTCATGACAGGCATGCGGTATTGCGAGTTCGCAGGGGTCACCGATGGCCCCACCAACGACTTCGCGGCACAAGGAAGGGGGGCAATATCCCTGCTGAAGGAAGGGAACGAGGTCGTCATCGTCCATGTGGAGGCGCCCGATGCGGCAGGCCACGACGGCCGTCCCGACGAGAAGCGCAACAGCATAGAGCAAAGCGACGCCCATATCCTGGCACCCCTGCTCGAGTACGCCCGTTCGCACCCCTTGCGCATAGCGGTCATGCCCGACCACCCCACACCGCTTACAACCAGGAAGCATTCGCGCGAACCGGTGCCCTTTGTGCTGGCAGGCCCGGGCGTCAGCCACAATGGCGCACAACGTATGACCGAGGCGCAGGCCGGCGCCACCGGCCTTTTGCTTGCCGAAGGCCACACCTTCATGGGAAGCCTGTTCCTGGCAGAATGAGGCGGACAGGGGAAGACAGGGGGAAGGCGCACAGCCGCCCGTCAAGCAACCCGTCAAGCAACCCGTCAAGCAACCTGGTAGGCGACCTGTGGCCGCCAGACAGGGGGAAGGCGCACAGCCGCCCGTCAAGCAACCCGTCAAGCAACCCGTCAAGCCGCCCGTCAAGCCGCCCGTCAAGCAACCAGGCAGGCAACCTGTGGCCACCAGGCTTGTTGAAAGCATGACGAAGGGCACGCTGGGGGCTTGGACGTGCTACAATGGGCACTGAAGGCTGGCCCCAAGCAGTACCGGGAACCCAAGCCTGAAGCTTACCAGAACAGGGCCTTGAGCGATGAGGCCCCCACGCAAAAGGAGTAGGGTACGATGCCGCTGCAATATGTCTCTCGAACAGACCCCGCCGTCGCGAACGCGCTTTCCCAGGAACTGGCCCGCCAACGTTCAAGCATCGAGCTGATAGCCTCGGAGAACTTCACCTCGCCTTCCGTCATGGAGGCGGTCGGCAGCGTGCTGACCAACAAGTACGCGGAAGGCTATCCCGGCAAGCGCTACTATGGCGGCTGCGAGAAGGTCGATATCGCCGAAGATCTTGCGCGTGAGCGGGCTTGCGCGGTCTACAACTGCTCGTTCGCCAATGTGCAGCCCCATTCCGGTGCCAATGCGAACTTCGCCGCCTACACCGCCCTGCTCGACCTGGGCGACACCGTCTTGGGTATGAGCCTTGACCAGGGCGGCCACCTCACCCATGGCTCACCGGTCAACTTCTCGGGGAAATACTACCGCTTCGCCGCCTATGGCCTTCATCCTGAAACTGAGACGATCGACTACGAGGCAATGGCCCGCCTTGCCAAAGAGCTGCGCCCACGCCTTGTCGTGGGCGGGGCTTCGGCTTATCCACGCACGATAGACTTCGAGCGCATGGCAGCCATCGCCCATGAGGTCGATGCCTTGTTCATGGTGGACATGGCCCACATCGCAGGCCTCGTGGCAACCGGTGCCCACCCAAGCCCGCTTCCTTGTGCCGATGTGGTCACCTCCACCAGCCACAAGACCTTGCGCGGACCCCGTGGCGGCTTCATCCTGACCAACAATGAAGAGATCGCCGCAAAGATAGACAAGGCAGTCTTCCCCGGTGCACAGGGCGGCCCGCTCATGCATGTGATCGCAGGCAAGGCGGTCGCCTTCGGCGAAGCTTTGCAGCCCAGTTATGCCGATTACATCGACCAAGTGGTCGTGAATGCCGAGCAGCTGGGCAAAGGCATGATGGATGGCGGCCTGCGCCTGGTCTCTGGCGGCACCGACAACCATCTGTGCCTGGTGGACCTGACGGCGGCAGATGTGACCGGGAAGGACGCCGAGAAGCTGCTCGAGCGTGTCGGCCTGACGGTCAACAAGAACTCGATTCCCAATGAGCCGCGTTCGCCCTTTGTGACCAGCGGCATCAGGGTTGGCTCTGCTGCGGCGACCACCCGTGGCCTCGATGCGGGGGATTGTTACCAGGTGGGCGCCCTTATCGCCCGCACCATGTTCTCGGTGCATGACGAGGCAGGCCTTGCGGCCATCAAGGAAGAGGTCGATGCCATCATCGCAAGACATCCGCTGTACCCCGAATTCGACTATTGAGAAGGTGCCGAAGATGACCCAGGCATACGACCGTGTCACGGTGCTCGACCATCCGCTGGTGCAGCACAAGCTCTCCATCCTGCGAAGCTCTGAGACCTCGTCGAAGAAGTTCCGCGACCTCATAAAGGAGATAGCCATCTTCGAGGGATACGAGGCCACCAGGGATCTTCCTCTGGTCGATATCGAGGTGCAGACGCCCATAGCCCGCGCCGCCTGTAAGTCCATCAAGGGGAAGAAGGTGGCCATAGTGCCCATACTGCGGGCAGGCCTGGGCATGGTCGAGGGCATGCTCGAGCTGACCCCTGCCGCGCGCGTGGGCCATCTGGGCATGTACCGTAACGAAGAGACGCATGAGCCGGTCGAATACTATGCCAAACTGCCCGAGGACATCGCCGAGCGCGACGTCATCCTGGTAGACCCCATGCTGGCAACTGGCGGGTCTGCCACAGCGGCTATAGCCTACCTGCGCAAGCAGGGCGTGAAAAGCATCAAGCTGGCGGTCATTGTGGCGGCGCCCATCGGCATCGAGACCGTCTTGGCCGCCGACCAGAAGGTGCACGTCTACACCTGTGCCATCGACGAAGGCCTCAACGATGATGCGTATATCGTGCCTGGGCTGGGGGATGCGGGCGACCGCATCTTCGGGACGAAGTAAGCCCAGGAAGGGGATCTATCCATGGAAGGATACAACAGGCCGTCGTGGGATGAGTACTTCATGACCCTGGCGCATGAGGTGGCCACCAGGACCACCTGTCTGCGCCGGGCGGTGGGAGCCGTCATTGTGAAGGACCGCCGTATCTTGGCGACCGGGTACAACGGGGTCCCCAGCGGCCTCACCCACTGCATCGAGACCGGTTGCCTGCGCCAGCAGCTCGGGGTGCCCAGCGGGCAGCGCCACGAGATATGCCGCGGGCTGCATGCCGAGCAGAACGCCATCATCCAGGCGGCACGTTATGGCATAGACATATCCGGCTCGGTCATCTATGTCACCCATCAGCCTTGCGTGGTGTGTGCGAAGATGCTCATCAACGCAGGGGTGGTCGAGATAGTCTATCAAAACCCCTACAGCGACGATCTGGCCTTGTCGCTGCTTCAGGAAGCCGGCATCAGGCTGCGCGCCTTCACAGCCTGATGCCGGTGCCCAAGGGCCCTGAAAGCCATGAAGGCCGCGAAGGTCCCCGACCTGTTCAAGCTGCGTGCCTTCATGACCCCCGCCGGCGCCCAAGGCCCCGAAAGCGCCCAAGGCCGCCCGGCTCTTGCATATTGCTTTGCCATTTACCAGTTTTTTGTAATGTTTTGACGCTTTCTTGGTCATGGGTGGGGCTTTTCCGTTACCATACCCGTTGGTTTGTTGTAAGTGAACGGGAGTGCTCAGAAAGCAGGCTATGGTTGTTGCTATCGTGTTAGGTGTGCTTTCCGGGTTCGCCGGGTTTGCGCCTTTGTTGCTCGGGACGCGGCTTGCGCGCCGGGCAACGGCCACATCTGCCTTGGGCGAAGCGGGGGCCCTGCTGCTGGGAGTGCTCATATCATTCCTCTTGCTTGCGGCAATATTGTTCCTCTGCGTCTTTCTGGCGCGGGACATGGTCTTGCCGTTCGCGCTCTCGCTGGTCGGCGGGCTTATCGCATCGGCAATCGGCTACGGCGTGTACCGGCTGGTCAGGAAATGACCTGAGGGCGCCTTCTGCGCAGTGCCGTAACGATAAGGCCCCTTGTGCAGTGCAGGAACGATAGGAACAGCACTTACATTTTATGCAAGATGAGTAAGGAAAGGAAAACACAACGTGAATCCTCTTGATGCGCTAAAGGAAGAGATTCCCCATCTTAAGGCGTCCTTCGATTCGGCCTTCCTGGTCGGCGAAGGTGGCATAGGCCTGACGCAGTATGTCTTCTGGATGTTCATCTGCCTTGCCCTTACCCTGATAGTCGTGCTGGTGGCGGCGCACAAGCTCAAGCCGGTGCCCTCGAACAAGTTCGTCAACATGGTCGAGTACGGCTATGATCTGGTGCGGGGCGGGGTGGCGAAGGATGCCATCGGACACGGCTACAAAAGGCATGTGCCCTTCCTGGCATCGATCTTCTTCTTCATCCTGATAAGCAACTTCGTAGGCCTCATCCCCGGATGCAAGACTCCGACCGGGTCCATCAGCGTGACCTGGGCGCTGGCTATCGTCTCGTTCGTGTACTTCAACTACTGGGGTGTCAAGGCCCATGGCGGCCTGGGCTACCTGAAGAGCTTCTGCCCTTCTGGCCTGCCCATCGTGCTGGTGCCTATCGTGTGGTTCCTGGAGCTGGTCTCGGCCTGCCTGCGCGCGCTCACCCTGGCGGTCCGGTTGTATGCCAACATGTTCGCGGGGCATATGGTGTTGGGCATATTCGCTTTGTTGACCAGCCTGTTCATTTCCTATGCCATCAACAACACCGACCTCATGTATGCCCTGCCCGCTGTGGGCTGGGTCTTGTTCCTGGTGGCCATGTATGCGCTGGAGGTCCTGGTGGCCTTCTTGCAGGCTTATGTGTTCACTATACTGAGCGCGGTGTACATCTCGCTTGCCACTTCCGAGCACTAGGATGGACAGGTGAGCCTCAGGCAACGCCCGCAATCATGAAGGCGGGGCATTTATTCGGTTTTAGCCGGGTCTTCCATAACCGGTTGAAGAAATAGTAGAACTTGGATGTTTAAGGGTGTCCTTAAACGGTCAAAGGAGGAAAAACGTGGAAACAGTATTCGTGCTCAGTGCTCTTAAGCTCGTCGGGTATGGCTTGGGCGTCATCGGTGCCGGTATCGGCATCGGCATCGCCTGCTATGGCTGCTGCACCGCTTCGGCCCGCCAACCGGAACTCGCGGGGCGCCTGTTCACCAACTTCATCATTGGTGCTGCCCTGGTCGAAGCCCTCGGCCTCATCGGCTTCGTCATGTCCTTCCTCGTCTAGACAGGCGTTCGTAGTGCAAGTATACGAAAGCCTGGAAGGAGGAATGCACGTGAAAGCAGGAGTGAAAAAGGCGCTCGCAACGGCTTGCGCCCCCACGCTTGCCGCCATTGCCGGGCTGACCGCCTTCCCCCTTGCTGCCTTCGCTAACGAGGAGGCGGCCACAGCGGAAGGCGCCACGGAAGGCGCCGCAGGCATCTCGGCCATTCTGCCCGACATGGCGGAATTCATCCCCATGCTTGTCTGCTTCATCGCCTTGTGCATCGTGCTGGCCAAGTTCGGTTGGCCGATGTTCGCCGCGATGCTCGACAAGCGCGAGGCGTCCATCAAGGAGTCCCTTGAGAGGTCCGAGGCGGCGCGCATCGAGAGCGAAAGGCTGCTCCAAGAGTACCGCCAGCAGCTCGACGAAGCAAAGGCGCAGGCGGCAACCATCATAGCCGATGCGAAGAAGACCGGCGAGGCAGCCATGGCCGACCTGGGCGCCCGTGCCCAAGCTGAAGCCGACGGCATCATCGCCAAAGCCCGGGCAGCCATCGAGGCGGAGAAGAAGGCGGCCATCGCCGAGCTGCAGAGCACGGTGGCTGACACCTCTATCGCCGTGGCCTCGCGGCTGATAGGCACCGACCTTGACGATGCCGAGCATCGCCGCGTGGTCGAGCGCTACGTGAACGAGGCAGGTACCTTCAATGCCCATTAACCGCCAGGTCGTCAAGAAGAAGATAGCCGCCTATGCAAGCCTTCTGCTCGACGGTGCGTTCGCAAGCGGCGGACAGGAAGCAGCCGTGCAGGTGCGCGACGAGCTCGAGGCCTTGGTGAGGTACACGCGGGAGAGCCTGGAGCTTGCCAATGCCTTGGATGACAAGCGCTATACGCCCGAGCAGCATAAGGCCATAATGGTCAATGTGCTCACCGGCCTCGGGGTGACCCCCCTTCTGGTCGAGGCATTGGCCGTAATGGCGCAACGGGGCGATTTCAGCCTGGTCAGCCGGGTATGGGCGAGCTACACCGAACAGCTTGAGCAGCGCTTCGACTTGAACATAGTCGACGTGACCACTGCCGTGCCGCTCGATGACGGCCTCCGCCAGCTGATAAGCGAGAAAGCCGCGGCCGATCTGGGCACCAGGGTGGTCCTGCGCGAGCATATCGACCGCTCAATCCTAGGCGGCATCATCATGAGCGCCCGAGGCAGGCGGATAGACGCCAGCATCAGATCGCACCTCGAAGGCGCGCGAAGAACCCTTAAACAATCACAGATGGAGGTGAAAGCCAGTGACTGAGATAACCGCAAAGTCTATCGACGAGGCGCTGCGCAAACAGCTCGATGCCCTAGAGACCAGCGTCGAATCCCGTGAGGTCGGTACCGTCATCCAGGTCGGAGACGGGATCGCCCGTATCGACGGCCTCAAGGACGCCATGGCAGGCGAGCTCTTGGAGTTCGTGAGCAGCGAAGGGCACACCGTCTACGGCCTTGCCCAGAACCTCGAAGAAGAAGAGGTCGGAGCCGTGCTTCTGGGCGAAGTCACGACAATCAAAGAAAACGACCAGGTAAGGACGACAGGCCGTATCGTAGAGGTGCCTTCGGGCAAAGAGATGATAGGCCGCGTCGTGAACCCCCTGGGCATGCCCATCGACGGCAAGGGCCCCATCAAGGCCGAAGGCATGCGACCGGTCGAGTTCCGCGCCCCCGGCGTCATCGAGCGCCAGGGCGTGTGCGAGCCCATGCAGACCGGCATCCTGGCCATCGACTCGATGATACCCATCGGTCGCGGTCAGCGCGAGCTGATAATCGGCGACCGCCAGACCGGTAAGACCTCGATTATCGTGGACACGATAATCAACCAAAAGGGCAAAGACATGATCTGCATCTATGTGGCCATCGGCCAGAAGGCGTCCACCGTTGCGGGCCTGGTGGAGACGCTTGAACGCTACGGCGCCATGGATTACACGATCGTCGTCTCGGCATCGGCATCCGATTCGGCGCCCCTGCAGTACATCGCCCCCATGGCCGGCGCCGCCATGGGCGAGTTCTTCATGTACAACGGCGCAGACGGCAAGCCTGCCAGCGAGACCAACAAAGGCCGTCACGTGCTGTGCATCTATGACGACCTCTCGAAACAGGCGGTCGCCTATCGCCAGATGTCATTGACGCTGCGCCGCCCGCCCGGACGCGAAGCCTACCCGGGCGACATCTTCTACCTGCATTCACGCCTCTTGGAACGTGCCGTGAAGCTCTCGGACAAGAACGGCGCGGGATCGCTCACCGCGTTGCCGGTCATCGAGACCCAGGCAGGCGATGTCTCGGCCTATATCCCCACCAACGTGATCTCCATCACCGATGGGCAGATATTCCTGGTATCAGACCTGTTCTACCAAGGGCAGCGCCCTGCTGTCAACGTGGGCATCTCGGTCTCCCGAGTCGGAGGCTCCGCCCAGATCAAGGCGATGAAGCAGGTTGCGGGGTCCTTGCGCCTCGACTTGGCCGCCTACCGCGAGCTGCAGGCCTTCACCCAGTTCGGGAGCGACCTCGACAAGGCGACCCAACAACAGCTCAATCGCGGCGCCCGCATGACCGAGCTTTTGAAGCAAGGCCGCTATGTGCCCATGCCTGTCGAGGAGCAGGCGATATCAATCTATGCCGGCGGCAAGGGCTACCTTGACGACATCCCGGTCTCAGACGTCGTGCGTTTCAGGGGAGAGCTCATCGACTTCCTGCGCGGCACAAGGCCGGAAGTGCTTTCTGCGGTCGCCACCGAGAAGAAGTTCACCGACGAGATAGAATCCGATCTGAACGCTGCCATTGAGACCTTCAAAACGCAGTTCGCGGTTTCGGCGTCGGAATAGGCAGGTAGGACATGCCCAACCTGAAAGACATAGAGAAGCGAATCAACTCCGTCCGTTCGACGAAGCAGATTACGCGTACCATGGAAATGGTTGCGGCCGCTAAGATCCGTCGTGCGAACGAGCGCGTAGAGGCCGCGACGCCTTATGCCGATTCGATGGCCGAGATGCTGGCGCACGTTGCAGAACTGGTGAAAGGCTCCGATTGCGCCTTGCTGCAGACACATGACGAGGTGAAGTGCACGCTGATCGTTGCTGTGGTCTCCGACCGTGGCCTGGCGGGCGGCTTCAATGCCAATGTCTTGCGCCGTGTCGAGCGCCTCATGAAAGAGAAGGCAGCCATCGGCATCCAGACCCACCTGATAGCGTGCGGCAAAAAGGCGGTCGGGTATTTCAACTACCGGAAGATCAAGCCGGTCCTTGAGTTCCGCGACCTTTCCGCCGATCCCACGGTCGAAGAGGCAGCGTCCATCGCGGCCTATGCCATCGAAGGCTATACGAGCGGAGCCATCGACGAGGTAGTCGTCGTCTACAACCATGCGAAGAACGCAGCGGAACAGGTCTTACGTGAAGAACGCATCCTGCCGGTCGATACCGGGGTGCTGCTTGCCGCACGTGAGGGCACCTACCATCGCGAGCTGAAGGCCGAAAGGGATTCCGCCCAGGAAAAGGCCCGCCTTCACGGGGAGTTCGCCTTCGAGCCGAGCGCCGAAGCCGTGCTGGACCGCTTGGCTCCGGCCTATGTCAAGACCACCCTGTACCACGCCCTGATAGATTCCGCAGCCGGCGAGCAGGGCGCCCGCCGCAACGCGATGAAGTCGGCAACCGATAATGCTACTGAAATGGTCGATACCTTGACCAGAATATACAACCGTGTACGCCAAGGCGCCATCACCACCGAGATCTCAGAGATCGTGGGCGGCGCTGCGGCATTGGAGGAGTAAATGGCTAATACTATGAACACTGCTCCGGTCACAGGGGGCGCTACGGGACGCATCGTGCGTATCGTCGGTGCTGTTGTGGATGTCGAGTTCCCATCGAATGCGATGCCTTCCATCTACAATGCCTTGACCGTTGACGCAACAACCCCCATTGGGGAAATCCATACGGTGCTCGAGGTCCAGACGCACCTTCCGGGCGACCTGGTCCGCACTGTTGCCATGTCATCGACCGATGGCCTGGTGCGCGGCATCGAAGTGAAGGACACCGGCGGCCCCATCATGATGCCTGTCGGCCCGAACACCCTGGGTCGGATCTGGAACGTCATCGGCCAGCCGGTCGATGGCAAGCCCATGCCCGAGATAACGGAATGGCTGCCCATCCATCACCCCGCCCCCGATTACGACACCCTGACCACCACCACCGAGATTTTCGAGACGGGCATCAAGGTCATCGACCTTCTGGAGCCCTTCGTGAAGGGTGGCAAGACCGGCCTGTTCGGAGGCGCCGGCGTGGGCAAGACCGTCATCATCCAGGAGCTCATCAACAACCTTGCCCAGGAACACGGCGGCACCTCGGTGTTCACTGGCGTGGGCGAGCGTACCCGTGAGGGCACCGACCTGTACAACGAGATGAGCGAATCCGGCGTCATCGACAAGACCTGCCTGGTGTATGGTCAGATGAACGAGCCCCCGGGAGCACGCCTGCGCGTGGGTCTGGCAGGGCTCACCGAAGCGGAGTACTTCCGTGACCAAGGCCAGGACGTCCTGCTCTTCGTTGACAACATCTTCCGCTTCACCCAGGCAGGCTCTGAGGTGTCGGCCTTGCTTGGCCGTATGCCCTCTGCCGTAGGCTACCAGCCTACCCTGGCTACCGAGATGGGCGACCTGCAAGAGCGCATCACCTCGACGGCAACCGGGTCCATCACTTCCGTGCAAGCCGTCTACGTGCCCGCGGACGACCTCACCGACCCTGCCCCCGCAACCACCTTCACCCATCTCGATGCCAAGACCGTGCTCTCGCGCTCCATCGCCGAGCTGGGCATCTATCCGGCGGTCGACCCCTTGGAATCCACGAGCCGCGCACTGGACCCCTCTATCGTGGGGGAAGAGCACTACAACACGGCTGTCGGGGTGCAAGAGATACTGCAGAACTACTCGGACCTGCAGGACATCATCGCCATCCTGGGCATGGACGAGCTTTCCGAAGAACAGAAGCTCATTGTGAACCGTGCCCGCAAGATACAGCAGTACCTCGGCCAACCCTTCCATGTGGCCGAGCAGTTCACCGGCAACAAGGGCATCTATGTGAAGCTCGAGGACACCATCAGGTCCTTCCGTGAGATCCTTGACGGCGCCTGCGACGAGATTCCCGAGCAATGCTTCCGCTATAAGGGCGCCATAGAGGACGTCTGGGCTGCCTATCGCAAGCTCAAGGAAGAAGAAGCTGATGTCTAGCCTGGTCTGTGACATCGTGACGCCGGCTGAGAAGCTGTATTCCCAGGAAGCCTATATGGTGACGGTGCCGGGCATCGAAGGATCGATGGGTTACCTGCAGGGGCATGAGCCCTTGGTCTCAGTCCTTTCAGACGGCATCGCCCGCATCCAGCCAAGCAGCGATGCCGAAGTGCAGCGCTTCGTCCTGCAGGGCGGTTATGTCGAGGTCACCGGCGAGAAGGTCATCATCCTGGCCGACCGCGCGTGCCCGGTGGAGGCCGTCGATGCCGAAGCGGTCGCTGTGAAGCTGGCTGCCCTCGAAGCCGATCTGGCCGCTTCAAGCGGGGATGCGGCAGAACGTGCCCTGCTTGCCACCGATATAGCTTGGTGCAAGGCGCAGATGGGTGCGCTTGCGTGAAAATGGGTGCAGCCTCTCCCCGGTGTGGCATGCGGGGGGAGGCTGCCTTTGGGCGAGCCTGTCTTGGATGAGGCTGCCTTTGGGTGAGTCTGCCTTTGGGCGAGCCTGTCTTGGGTGAGGCAACCGCCCACCAAATCTCCATCGCATGTTCTCTGTGCAAGCCCCCGAATCCTGCTATTATGGTCTCACATGGTTTGGGAACATCTGACGAGCAGGTAAGGAGGCACCGGTTCACGGAAAGGCCTTGACCCTTCGTAGTGCGCGGGTATACCGCTCCAAGGGTTCACGACCACACACGCAAGCGGAGTCCACAACAAGGGAACAGGGCATACACAATGGCATTCGTGCATCTTCATAACCATACACAGTATTCGCTGCTCGATGGCGCGACACATATCGAAGCAATGGTCCGGCGTGCAGCCGCTCTGGGCATGCCGGCTATAGCCATCACCGACCACGGCGTGATGAGCGGGGTGCCCGAGCTCAGCGAGGCCTGCGATACCGTTGAAAAGGAAACGGGCATCCGGGTGAAGCCCATCTTCGGCTGTGAGATATACTTCACCACTGATGAGGAACTGAAGCGCGATGCCAAGCCCAAGCTCTACCACATGCTGCTGTTGGCAAAGAACGACACCGGCTACCACAACCTGATCAAGCTGGTCTCAGAATCGCAGATCGACAACTTCTACTACAAGCCGCGCACCACCTTTTCCATGCTGCAAAGATACTCTGAAGGCATCATAGCCACCAGTGCCTGCCTTGCGGGGATAGTGCCCCGGATGATAGACCAGAGCCGTTTCGACGAGGCGCTCGAATGGGCGCGCAAGCTGGCAAGCGTCTATGAGCCGGGCGACTTCTATATAGAGCTCCAAGACCAAGGGCTCACCACCGAGGGCGGCATGACGCAGAACCAGCTGAACTTCGAGCTGGCAAGGATAGCGCACGAGCTGGGCTTGGAGACCGTTGCCACGAACGACTTCCATTACCTCTTGCAAGAGGATGCCCGTGCCCAGGACATCCTGCTGTGCATCGGCACCGCTTCCACCATGAACGACCCCGACCGCATGCGCTTCACGAACGACCAGTTCTACATGAAGACCGAGGAAGAGATGCGGGCAGCCCTCAAAGACTTCGATGAGGCCTGCGACAACACGGTGAGGATCGCCGAGAAATGCAACGTGGTGCTCAACAGCGACCCTATCCTTCCGCGCTTCCCGCTGCCGGAAGGCGAGACCGAGGAGAGCTATTTCCGCAAGCAGTGCCTCGAAGGCCTGCACCACCGCTATGGCGAAGACCTGAATGACGAGGTCATGACCCGTTACGAACACGAGGCCGACGTCATCATACGGCAGGGCTTCCCGGCATATTTCCTTATCGTACAGGAATACATCCAATGGGCAAAGGACAATGGCATCGGCGTGGGCCCGGGGCGCGGATCGGCCGCAGGGTCCATCGTGAGCTATGCCTTGGGCATCACCGACCTCGACCCTTTGTCGAACGGCCTGCTCTTTGAGCGCTTCCTTTCGGAGGAACGCGTCGAGATGCCCGATATCGATGTCGATTTCGACGACGAGCGCCGCGACGACGTCATCGCCCATGTGAAGGAGATATATGGCGAAGACCACGTGGCCAGCGTGATCACCTTCGGCACCTTGCAGGCGAAGAACGCCATCCGCGATGCGGCGCGGGTGCTCGACTACCCCTACAGCGTAGGCGACCGCCTGGCCAAGATAGTCGGAAACGAGCTGGGCATCAAGCTGGAGGAAGCCTTCGCCAAGAACCCCGACCTCAAGAAGGCATACGATTCCGAGCCCGACAGCAAGGCCGTGCTTGATGCGGCACTTTCCATCGAAGGCCACGTGAGGGGCGAAGGCGTGCATCCTTGCGCCACCATCATCTGCCGCGACCCCCTTTCTGACCACATCCCCATGAAGCGCGACACCAAGGGCGGCGACATCATCACCCAGTACGACGGCCACTATACGCCCAACCTTGGCCTGTTGAAGATGGACTTCCTGGGCTTGCGCACCCTTTCGGTCATCTCGCGGGCATGCAAGAACGTCAAAGAACGCTTCGGGGTGGAGATAAAGCCGGAAGAGATACCCCTTGACGACAATGCCGCTTTCGAGCTCATGTGCAGCGGCAACATGGACGGCCTCTTCCAGGTGGAGAGCGCCCTGTATGTCAGCCTGTTCGCCCGCATGAAGCCGCGCCATTTCTCTGACATCGTGGCCTCTATCGCCCTGAACCGCCCCGGCCCCTTGGAGTCGGGCATGGTGGACGACTTCGTGAAGTGCGCGAAAGGCCAGACCCAGGTCAACTATTATGACGACCGTCTGCGCCCCATCTTGGAAGAGACCTATGGCACCATGGTCTACCAGGAACAGATCATGCAGGTGTCCATGCGGATGTGCGGCTTCTCGGCCGGCAAGGCCGACAAGCTGCGCAAGGCCATGGGCAAGAAGAACATCGACATCATGCGCCAACTGCAAGAGGATTGGAACAACGGCGCCGTCCAGAACGGCTATTCGCTCGAGGTCGCGAAAAGGATATGGGAAGATGCCGAGAAGTTCGCGAAGTACGCCTTCAACAAGTCGCATTCCGCGGCTTACGCGGTCATCGTCATGCGCACCGCCTACATCAAGGCACATTACCCCTTCGACTATATGGCAGCCGTGCTTTCCTCGTACATGGGCAATGCCGACCGTCTGATGAAGTATATCGCAAGCTGCAACCATTCCGGCATCCCGGTCATGCCGCCCGACATCAACACCTCGAACCTCGATTTCACCCCCACCGAAGAAGGCATCCGCTTCGGGCTAGCCGGCATCCGGGGCGTGGGGGAGAAGGTGGCCGAAGAGGTCGTCAAAGAACGCAGAGCCGGCGGGCGTTTCACCTCGCTCCACGATTACGTGAACCGCATGGATTCGAAATGCTACAACCGCAAGGTGCTCGACGCGCTCATCAAGGCGGGAGCCTTCGATTCGACCGGTTACACGCGCAAGCAGCTCATGGGCTTCATCGATGAGACGCAGCTCCTTGAAATGGCCTCGAAGCGCCAGCGCGACCGCGACGCAGGCCAGACCAGCATGTTCGACCTCTTTGCCGACGAGCCTGATTCGGGCTTCGGCCAAGACATACCCGCCCCCGACGGCATCGAATGGGAGAAACGGGTGAAGCTGGCCTTCGAGAAGGAGATCCTGAAGATCTACGTTTCCGAGCATCCACTCCAGCCCTACGAGTCGCTCATAGCGCGTATGTCGCCCTTCAGCCTTGGTGACCTGGCAGAGCGTGAGAAAGACATACCTTCGGGGACCTTCGTGGGCATGGTCTCGGGCGTGAACGAACGTTTCACGAAGCTTGGCAAGAAGATGGCGAACTTCGTGTTAGAGGATACGACCGGGCATATCGAATGCGTCTGCTTCAAGTTCGAAGAGGCCAAAGAGGTCATCAAAGAAGATGCCATCATCAAGGTGAAAGGCAAGTTCGAACATTCAGACCGGGGGAACCAGCTGCTCGTCTTCGATGCCGAGGCGCTTGAGCTGAGTGACGCAGACGGCAGCGGACCTGTCCATCTGGAGCTCAAGGTGGCCTCGGCAGAGTTCAACCAGACCGCATCCATGAAGCTGAACCGCATCCTGCAAGCCCATCCGGGGCGCGACGGCGTGGTGCTGTTCGTGAGCCAAAGCGACGGGCGGAAGTTCAGGGCAGAACTGCCCCTTACCGTGGATGCCCGCAATGCCGCCCTGCTTTCGGAGATCGGGGACCTTTTCGGAAGGCCGGTATGGCAAGCCTCGTAGACAATGCTGCTGTACAGGGGTCTCAAGCCCACGATGCGCCGGCTGCCGCGCCGGCTGCCGCGCCGGGAGCCGCTGGGAATCCCGTGCCGGATGCCGCTGGGCGCCCCGCTCCGGATGCAGCGCCCCATCCCTTCCATACGCTTGCCTTGACCATGTCTTACAACGGCCTGCACTTCTCAGGCTTTGCGCAGCAGCCAGGCCAGCCCACCGTGCAAGGAAGCCTGAACAATGCCTTGCGGATCCTGTACCGCAGGCAGGTAGAGACGACCTGCGCCGGAAGGACCGATGCCGGTGTCCATGCCAAAGGCCAGGTGGTAAGCTTCGACGTGAGCCCTTCAGAGCTGCAGGGGCGCCCCCTTCCGGGGCTTTTGCGATCCTTGAACGCACTCATCGACGACAACGCGGCAATCCTGGCTATAGAGGAACGCGCACCAGGCTTCTCTGCCCGTTTCGATGCCAGGTCGCGCGAGTACCGCTACCTTATCGCCACCGGTGAGGCACGGCCGGTCCTTCTGGCCGACAGGGTCTGGCATCTTGGCCGGCCCCTGGATTTGGAGGCCATGCGGGATGCCGCAGCCTATCTGATAGGAGAACACGACTTCAAGAGCTTCTGCAAGGCGGTGTCTGCCCAGGACAAGCCGACCAATCGCAAGGTCATGCAGATCGCCGTGGAAGAAGAGTGCCTTATGGGGGAAAACCTGGTGGTCATCAAGGTGGTGGGGAACGCCTTCCTCCATTCCATGGTGCGCACCATAGTGGGCACCATGGTGGCGATAGGTCTGGGGAACCGCCCCGCAAGATGGGCACAAGACGTGCTCTTGGCCTGCGACCGCCGTGCAGCCGGGCAGACCGCTCCGGCCCATGGACTGGTCTTTTGGCAGGTCTCCTATTGACGCAGCGTATGCCAGCCGCAGCTGTCATGCATCAAGTGGTGCCGGTAGCAGGAGAAACGAACGCGAAGGGGCTTACGGACCCTCCAGGGAACGGCTGGCATTCATCAAGTGCTGCCGGCAGGCAGGAGTGGCCGGTCCTTGGGTCTTGACATATCGAAGGTATCGTGACTGTTCAGGCCTTGGATCTGCAAGGTAAGGCCTTATGACGGAACCCAAACGTTTGACTGGCATCTTAGTTCAAGGGACAGGCCTCAAACAACGATAGGACGTATGCGTGCTTCATCCTTTGGCCGGGGCGCGGATAATTGCAAGGTATCTATTTTAATACCTTTATCTGCATCTTCCTGTCTTGACATCTGCCATTAAGCGCTATAATGAAACTTCTCAGAGGAAGGGTTCATATGTTCAAGAAGTCGGCTGAACAACACATAATTGTTGAAGCAGACAAATTAGCTTCACGGAAAGAGAGCTTCGACGCGCTTTCGTGGGGACGCGTGGCACAGATAGCCAAAAGGCTGCAAGGCGCATCGCGAGAGAAGGACCGCGAGGCGCTTGCGAACGAGCTCCTTGCCATATCGCAGGCCAACACCTCGCTTCTCGGGAAGTTGGGGATGGGCGCTGCCGTCCAACATGACCAGTACGAGCCATCGAGGAACGGGAATGCCGATACCTCCCCGGGGATGCCCGCTCTGACGTCCTCGGATCCTGGACAGCCCCCTCTCGGGGCTGCCTATCCTGCACAAGCCCCCCGAGAGACCCTTGTGCCGGAAACGGCGCCTTACGCATCAGCAAGCGCCGCATCGGTGCCCTTGGGCGCAAGTCCTCGCGAGACGGCCCCTTCTGGGGGAAACCACCCTGTTGTGGGGGACGCGTTCAGCAATAGGGAACGTCCAAGGCCGTCTGGCGCGGTTGCCGAAGAAGCCCCGACGGCTTCGCGGCAGGCCTCTGGCGCCCCTTCCGCCGCAAGCCGCCCAGGATATGCCCAACCGGTGCCCTCACAGCCAACAGCCGTGTTCGCCGCTGCACATGAAGCCGCCGCACATGAAGCCGCCGCACATGAAGCCGCTGCACATGAAGCCGCCGCGCATCAGGCAGCTGTGCATCAGGCCGCAGGCGCCCAGGCCAACCCTGCGCTGCATGCCCAGACAGCTGCCCAACTCGCAGCCACCTTGCCCCTGATGATCAAGCCGGATGCCCAAGACCTGATCCAAGGCGTCACCTATTCTGTCTCGACCCATTCCGTGTCGGTCCAAGCTGCCGAGTCTCAGGTCACCATTGCCCGGGCCTCCGCAGCAAGCCCGTCCGGCGCCCCGGCCGCTGCACCCCAGAGTGCCAAGGTCCCGGGTATTGCTGCACAGCCCCTCGCCTTTTCGGGCATTGACTCTGCGCAAACAAACACCCAGACAGCGGCAATAAAGACAGCCCCCGTTGCTTTCGCCCAAGCAGCGGCCCTAAGGCCGGTGCAAACCGCTTCCGTCCAACCAGCAGCCCAGAAGCCCGCACCGGCTGCTTCCGCCCATCTGGCGGCAGGGAAGCCGGTACAAGCCGCACAGGCCGCCGCTGCGCAACCGGCCGCAGCGAAACCCGCCCCAAGCGCTTCTGCCCATCCGGCGGCAGCAAAGCCCGCGCAAGGCGCTCCCGCGCAAGCTGCCCAGGATCGCCAGCAGGCGGTGCGGGTTCCCCTGAAGGGTGCCTTCGCCCGTTTCCGGCATATCTATGAGAGCCGCGATGGCTCGCTGTGCATCTTCGAGGACTCAGAAGGGCATATCGTGGCCGTCGATGCCTCAAAGCTTGCCTGACCAAGGCTTACAGTGCAGGCCAATAATCGGTCGCCTGGCCAGAGGCGGGCTTCAGGCCGCGTGCCTCGGCTTCGTCCATCATAGCCTTGATGTTCTCTGAACCCGGTATCAGGGCGGGGCAGACCTGGGTGCAGGTGCCGCATTGGACGCATTCGAACAAGCCTGAGAAGACCGCCTGTTCGATGCGGTCCATCTTGTCTTCGGTGTCGATGTGGCGCAGGTAGATCTGTTGCATGGCGCCCGGGCCCGCATACGAACCCTTCCGGTTGAACAGGTGCCACGATTGGCAGCTCGCATAGCAGGACATGCATTCGCGACAGGAGTTCAAGGGGTATATCTTCTCTTCCCAATGTTTGAAAGGTATCGGCTTCAAGACCTGCTTTGGCCCTAAGGTCTTGATAGAGTGGTTGCTGTTGACGAATCGGGCATAGGCTTCCCCCTTGTCAACGACAAGGTCGCGCACGACGGGGAAGCCAAAGAGGGGCTCGAGCGTATGGCTGCCACTGAGGGGGAAGAGACAGGCAAGCCTTGGTTGGCCGTCTATCATCATGGCGCAGCGCCCGCAGGTGCCGCGACGGCAGTTGTAGTCGTAGGCCACCGGCTCAAGGTAACGGTTGATGTAGTGGAGCGCCTTCAAGGCGGTCATCGGTGCGAACTCGGGGTCGTCGGGCACCTCGTAGGTCTTCTTCGCCGGCTTCTCGTTGAGGGAAGGGTCGTGCTTCATGATGCTTATCTTGAAATTTTCAGGCATGATGCCTCCTTGTCACAGGGTGGTCGGGTCTGAACGGATAGGATTGAGCTGGCTTGGCTGCTGTGTCGGGATATTCACCGGAAAGGCTGCCCAACAGGACTCCCTCGGGGTGCACCACCGGCTTTAAGCCGCCTGGCACTACGCCCCTTTCCGTCCAGGAGCAGCTAGAGGTATTTATTGGCTATCGATATGTCGTAGCGGGGGTCGCTGTCGTCAAGGATCTGCCGTATCTTGTCGCGGGGGACAACGGTGTCTGTGATATCGCCCTTCTCGACCTTCCAGTTGCCGTTCTTGTCAAGGCTTGTCCACAGGTAGCACAGATAGTCAGAGTTGTTCATCTTGGGGTAGTCGCTGCGGAAGAAGGGCGAACGGCTCTCCTTGCGTGCGAGGGCTGCGTGCACGGTTGCCAGGGAACAGGTCAACATGCTTTCCACTTCCATGGCCATCTTCCAATCACGGTTGCAGGTCAAGGACCTGTCCAGGCAATACATCCGGGGGACGTCTTCCTTTTGTATCCTTTCCAGCTCGGCCAGCATCACCTGCATGCCTTCTTCATCCTTCATGAAGTCCTGGCCTCGATAGAAGGCGCGCTGGATCTTGCGATGCACCTCGGTCGAACGGATGCCGTCTTTGGGCTGTGCCGACAGCATGCCATAGGCCTGGGTCAATGCCGCATCGACATCCTCGATGCCATAGGCAGGCAAGGCTTTCACCGAAGCCGCCTTCTTCGCGGCATCGCCCCCGGCCAGGTAGCTTTGCCCCCAGTTCCACATGCTGCTCATGGCCGAAAGCGCCACGAACACGGTGTAGAGCCCAGGTATCTCGGATTCGCAGGTGGCAGGGTCTTGACGGGGCACCCCGCACGAACTGTACTCGTTCGCGACGCATTCAAGGTAATCGGGCCAGGCATAGCCCATGTTGGCAATGACGTTTTGCGTGATGCCCTTGTAGGAAGGGTATGATTGGGTGTTGGGCTCTTCCATGATGCCGGCAAGCCCGAAATAGACACCATTGCCCGTGCCGTCGCCGGGGGTACCCTTGCCCTGGTAGAGCTCCTTGGCGGCGGTGATCAGCGTGCCCTGGAAAGAGGCGATGCTCTGCACTTCGGGGTCCTCGAAGAAGGCATTGGTGAAGGACTGCTTGTCCGAGTTGTAGATACGGTGGTGTATCTCGCCGTTCAAAGGATAGGTCACCGCTATCTCGATGGCGTCCTTTTCCTTGTCGGGGCGGTAGCCGAAGGGATGTATGCCGCAGAAGTCGTACTGGGGGAACTCCATGTCCTTGAAGGCAAGGCCGCGTTTCAGGAGGGCAAGATGGCCTTCCCCGGTCGATTCGGGCCCGCCGCCCGTCTTGCCGCTTGCCCAATGGTAGCCCCCGGTGCAAAGGATAACCTTCTTCCCCCGGAAGACATGTGCGCTGCCATCGAAGAGGTCGATGGCCACGATGCCCGCTGCCTGCCCTTCATACACCAGGACATCGATCATCATGGTGTGCTCGAAGACGGGTATGCCGCGCCTTCTGAGGGCTTGGGCCTGCTGTTTGTGGAGCGCGTTGTGGGTCACGGATATCTCGTCCTGCGCATCGACGCCCACGGTGTTCCCGGCATCGTCGCGCTGGAACATGTTGCCTGCCTGTTCGATCATCGAGCGCGGCTGCGCCTCGATATGGGCACGTGACACGTTTCTTGCCTGTTCCTGGTCCAGGATGCCCATCACGTCTATGGTGATGAACTCCGCGCCCTTTTCGCCGTTGTCGTGGGTGTTCTCGGAACTGACGAAGGTCTGGCCCCAGAGCACCCCCGAGTTGCCCGAATGCCCCAAGGGGCCTTTGTCCACCAGGATGACCGAGGCGCCCCGGTTGTTGGCGACACGGGCGGCATTCATGCCCGCCATGCCCCCGCCCACCACCACGATGTCAGCGCCATGCACGGCAAAGCTGCGCCCCGATGCGGTCACGGCTATCATGCCCTTTTCCTTCTTCGGGTCGCTGCACCCGACAAGCGATCCGAACACCGAGGCCGCCGCTGCGCCTGCTCCCAGTACGGCTGTGCCCTTGAACAGGTCGCGCCTGGTTATGCTTGTCTTCTTCACGTCTTGTTTCCTCCTGTTTCCTTTCCTGTGCCGATGCCTGCCCGCTGTCCGCGACACGCAGGCATAAGCCAGCACATCAGCTGGCTCGGGAAACTATAAGGCTTTCTTTCAAGTGGATTACCGGCGCCTTCCAACTGTCACGCAGCCATTGCGCAATGTTTGCTCTTCCGTAAAGTGGCAGGGGAGGGGAAAAACGTTACCATTCGTCGTGCTATGAATACAACTCGTAGCAATTTGTGAGGGAAACGGAACCATATCCTAAACTTTGTGTGTTGAGCGCCATCCGTGTGCGCCTGTGCGGCCAGGAGGTTTTGCAGGCATGGGTGCGGATGAATGGGTGCATAAAGCTTCGGTACCGCTTGTGGAGAATTGCGGTTCTGGACAGACATGCCATCCAGGAAAGGCGCATGCACAAGGTCAGGTGGCAGTTCGAGTAAGGTCGAGTCAAGCAGCCGAGCAATCTTGATGCATTCCAGGTTAAAAGGAGAAGGATATTCTTATGGACAGGTCCAGCAAGACGAGGAACGCAGACGTGTGGGTAAAAGGCATCCAAGGCAGGTGCAGCGCAACCCCTGCGGGTGAAGCCGCAACCGCGCAGCAGAAGGTCAGGAACCGGGCTTTGAAGGGCACCGGCATCGTGAGGAAGGGCCAGCGGCTGCTTGCCCTGGTGCTCACCATAGCCCTGGTGCTCACCTTGAACCCTCTGCAAAGCACCGGCCTTATCTTTGCCGACGAGAGCGCCGCAGAAAGCGGCACGTCCGGCAACCTTGCTGCGAGCATGGCTGGCGCCATGGCGGGAAGCCTCGCCGAGGCAGGCAGCCTTGCCGAGCTAGGCAGCCTTGCCGGGGGAAGCAGCCTTGCCGAGGCCACGGAGGCCTCTGAAGGTGGCGATGCCACCGAGGCAACGGAAGCCATTGGAGCCGCCGAGAACCCCGATGAAGCCGCAGCAACCGGACCTATCGAGGGGGGCGCACAGGCTGCCGATGGGCTGCTCAGCCCCCAGGCACGCGATTTCACGCCTGCCGCTGCCCCGGTGACCACTTGGGCAGATTTCGTCGCCGCGATGAACGGTGCCGCAGAAGGCGATACCATTGACCTGGGGGCAGACATCACCTATGACGGCACCAACCCCGCCAACATCGACAAGAGCCTCACCATAAACGGCCATGGCCATCTGCTGGATTACGGCACCAACACCGGGCGTGGCCTCACGTTGGCCAACGTGGCGTCAGCGAAGACCCTTTCCCTGGTAGACCTTGTGGTAAGAAAGACCGCAACCAGCGGGGCCACGGCAAAGAACAGCCACTTCATCATCCACGCCAACGTGACCACCGGCACCACCACAGCTGCCACCCAGTCCGGCACCGCCGCCACCTTCGAGCAGGACACGCGCAACTGGACGGTGCGCCTGGAAGGCGTCGCGAGCGACAACGCCAACACCGCGCCGCTTTTCAGCGCCCCCAACAGCGACCTGGTGCTTGCGGGCACGGTGCGCTGGGCGTCGAACGTCAGCATGTTAACCAATGCCAGCCAGAAAGGGCATATCCACGCGAAAGGCCTCACGGTGGAAGCCGGTGCCCAGGTGTACCTGGACTTCAGCGGCAACAGCCGGGGCGTCAACCTGACGGGCAATGGGCGCAACAACAGCATAGGCACCTACTTCCGTGTGTACGACAACGCGGTGGTGAACATCAACAAGGGCCCGGTCACCGCTTTTGAGTCCACGGGGTCGGGTATCGCGGTTGCTTTGGGGGAAATTGAGGGCTGGGATACAGCGGCAGCCCCTGCAACGAACGGCAAGGCAGAGATGACCCTGGTGAACGGTGCTGTTGTGACCATCACGGGGGACGGGACCTCGACAGCGGCGAACACCAACCTTATGTCCCGAGCGGTGCTTGCCTTGAGCGGGCAGAACGCCTCGGGCGATGCCGGCCTTACTGTGACGGGCGGCGCCGAGCTGCGCGTTGTCAACAACGGCTTAGGCAATGCCTTGTCGATGAACCTGATGAACGGGCGCATCGATATCGCAGGGCAAGGCTCCCAAGCCTACTTCCAGTCGAAGGACACCGGGATCGACAACGCAATCATAGGAACGCTGTACATGCGTCGCAGTGTGCAGGCTTTGGTGACCGACCAGGCATTGTTCGAGATAGTGCGCAAGGACCCCGGAGTGAGCACCAACGCAGACCGCTACAACCAGGACGCCTTGGTGCTGGCATCCAACAACAACAGCATACGGGTCATCAACGGCGCCATGTGCCGCATCCATAACGAAGGCAACAAACGCGAGCACGCCACCACCCCCCATGGGGATGCGCAGAACGCCGCCATCTGGATGCCGAGCTCTGCTACCAACAACCTGTTGGAGGTCACCGGCGAGAAGAGCGCCTTGCTCCTGTATGCGGAATACGGCGCTGCCATCTCGAACAACAACTCATCGCTCTCTTTCAACGTGGGCCCCGGTTCCATACTGGAAGCCTATGGGCGCACCGACGGGGGATCGGGCACCTTAGGACAGCTAGACGGCGTCATAGACGGCTACGACTTCACCTTCACCATGGATTTCCCCCGTTACTTCGACATCCAGCAGCGCTCCTACAAGCTTCGGGCAAGCGGCAACTCCAACGGCCCCACTGCCCTTTCCGTCTGGATCGGAGGTGTTTTGGATATACGGAACAGCCGCTTCCTGGGCTGGGAATACACACAGGACAACTCGCCTACAGGCGATCCCGACAAATGGCCGGCCCCTGCCATCAGCCTGGAAAAGGGCAATTATAGCTCGAGCTTCGGTGGCTGGAACAGCAACAACACCTGGGCGGGGAAGACCGTGTACCCCAACCGGCTCATCCGCCTGAGCGCGAACAACGCGCCGCCGCGCATCACCGACATCCTGCCGGTCGAGAACGCCGACAAACATGTATACGTGCAGGCGCGCGTGCCTGAGGGACTGGATGATGACGGCCGCCCCGCCTATGATGGCGAGGTCTATGCCGTGCTGAAAGAGACGCTGCCGGCTTCCTTGGGGGGCACCACCCGCACCATGACGGCTTCGAGCACCTACGAGATGGACGTCTTTGGCACCACCCGCCAGGGCATGATAGAGTTCGATCTGGGCTCCTTCGCGGTGGAGGGCGCACGCTACGAGGTCATCGATGCCTGGCGCGGCACTGCGGACAAGAACGACCCCGATTCGTTGATTGCGGAGTACATCACCGATGATGTGGAGGTGGTCACGGACACGACCCCGCCCAAAGCTGCTGTCATGACGACCGCATCCCCCATATGGTCCAATGAGCGCACCCTGGAAGGCACCTGGTCGATGACGACGTCGTTGGCAGACCCCTTGAGCGATGGCCCTGTCATCCCCGGCGGCGCAGTCTACAGCATCGTACGTGCGAACGGCAGCGTTATCAAGGACAAGGCCACCGATGCCGCGGTGAGCCTGGTGCAGACAAGCCCCACCACGGGCACCTATGAGCTGGTGCTGCCGGCCGGTCTGCCCCTCCAAGCGGACGACCGCGTGTACGTGCAGCTGGTGGACAGGCTGGGCAACACGAACCCGGCAGGAACCGCAAGCGCCCCGGCAGGCGCCACCGCCTACCACGATGCCAGCTTTGCTTCTGCCCCTTATGTCACCGTGCAGCCCACCGCCTATGACGTTCTTGCTGAGAGCCAGGTCATAGGCATGATTCAAGCGCGCGCCACCACCAGTGCGGCACAGTTGCTGCTGTTGGTCAAAGCGGGCGCTACCGACTTGAGCGATGGGTCGTCCCAAGCGGTGAGCATCGATGCCGCCAACACCACCTTCCCGATAAACAACACAGCCAGCATCCCCGACACGGGCGGCTACTACAAGGTCACCGTGCAGCTCGACAAGAACACCGCCTACAAGAAGACGGTCTATGTCAGGGTGGAGCCGGCCGATGTCATCTACCATAACGGCTATGTGCTGAACTACACTGCCAACAACACCCGCAGAAACCACGCCTGGGTCGATTCCTACCTGGCCTTGGGCAGCGCCGACCGCCTGGCCTTGCTTTCGCAGCCAAGCTATCACGGCCTGGGCGCCTACCGCGTCACCGGCTTCACTGCCTCGGGCATCCAGACGACGGCTGCCACCGTGGCCATACGGAACGAGAGCTTCACCAAGGACCACGTGGCGAACGACTCCTTCGTGGCCTATGTGGTGGAAGAGCCTGCCGCTTCGGCCACCATTGCGGTGAACATCGCGGACGGCACCCCTACGATAACGGCTTCATCCCAGGTCGTCCTAGGCATTGGTGCTGCTGTGCCAACGCTGTCGGACCTTTACAGCGGGGTCGCCGTGGCCGATGCCGAAGACGCCTGGACGGCGCTTTCATTGCCGGGGCTCATCGCTTCCGGCAGGCTGAGGGTGCTCGACGGCGCCGGAAGCCCGATAACGAACACCGCAAGCTATTTCGACACCTCGGTGCCTGGCGTCTTCCGGGTGAGCTATGAGGTCACCGATTCCGATGGCAACACCGCCACTGCTTGGCGCGACTACCTGGTCGGTATGGATATCATAGGGGAAAGCGCGAGCTATGTGGTGTACGGCCAGACCCCGCAGTTCCTTTCGGTCTCTGAAGTCGATGCCGCAAATGCCGACCTGAGGACGGCCGGCCGCGTGAGCGCCCGGGAAAAGGCCACCGGTGCCACCGTGCCCGCTTCCGGCATCACCGTGGCAGGCGTGTTGGGCAGGCAGGACAGCGACCTGGGTGTGCGCCAAGCGATAAGCTTTACCGTGGCCGCAGACACCAGTGTGCCCAAGGCCTCTGGCACCGTGGACTTCTATGTGTCCGAAGGCACGGTCATCGGGCAGAGCGCCCGCTACGTCATCTATGGCGAGACCCTCCGCTTCCTGCCCGTCTCGGGCGTCGACGCCGCCAATGCGGACCTGGTTGCCGCCGGCAGCGTGAGGGCCTATGAGAAGGCCACCGGCACCCCGGTGCCGGCATCGGGCATCGACATCAGCGGCTGGCCTTTGGCAAAGGATGCAGCCAGCTTGGGCGTTCTGCAGCAGGTACGCTATACCGTTGCGGCCGATGTCAGCAGCCCCCCGGCTTCCGCATCCGTGGGCTTCTATGTGTCGGAGGGTGCGGTCATCGGCGAAAGCGCTTCCTACATCGTGTTCGGCGCGACGCCCCAGTACCTTTCGGCTGCAGGTGTGGCGACAGCCAATGCCGACCTGGTGGCCGCAGGCCATGTGAGCGCCTACGAGAAGGCAAGCGGCAACAAGGTGCCTTCTGCGGGCATCAGTGCAACGCCTTCTCTCTCAGACAGTGCGGCCTTGTTCGGCACAGCCCAGCCGGTCGCCTATACGGTGAATTCCGACACCAGCAGCCCTCGGGCTTCGGGCACCGTGTACTTCCAGGTGTCGGGCGGCACCATCATCGGCCAGAACGCAAACTATGTCATCTATGGCACGACCCCCACCTACCTGGTGGCTGCAGGCGTGCCCGCAGCCAATGCCGACCTTCTGGCAGCAGGTCAGGTGAGCGCCTTTGAGAAGGCCAGCGGAACCCCGGTCCCGGCGAGCGCCATCAGCATTGTCGGCAGCCTATCAGATGCCGTGGCCGACTACGGGGTTGCCCAAACGGTGTCCTATACGGTGAACATCGACCCCAGCACCCCTCCGGCCAGCGGAATGGTGTAGTTCTACGTGAGCGGCGGCACCATCATAGGCCAGAGCGCCGACTACGTGATCTATGGCACGACCCCCACCTATCTGGTGGCTGCAGGCGTGCCCACGGCAAACGCCGACCTGGTGACAGCAGGCCAGGTGGTCGCATTCAAGAAGGCGACCGGCACCCCCGTGCCCAAGAGCGAGCTTGCGGTCGTCGGTGCGGTATCTGCCGACACGACGCTCTTTGGCAGCGCCCAAAGGGTCACCTACACCGTGACATCTGACATCAGCCCCACCAAGGCCTCCGGCACGGTGGACTTCTACGTGAGCGGCGGCACCATCATAGGCCAGAGCGCCGAATACATCATCTATGGCGTCACCCCTCAGTACCTGGTGGCCCCTGGCGTGGCAGCGGTAGCAGCCGATCCCGTGCTGGCAGGCCAGGTGACCGCCTTCAACAAGACGACGGGTTTTGCCGTGCCCAAAGGAAACATCCAGGCAAGCGGCACGGTGAGCGATGACCCCGCCCTCTTCGGCACCAAGCAGCAGATCACCTACACGGTGGCCATCGACACGGCGACACCGAAGGCATCGGGCACGGTGGACTTCTACGTGAGCGGCGGCACCATCATAGGCCAGAGCGCCGAATACGTGATCTACGGGGCCACCCCTCAGTACCTGGTTGCCCCCGGTGTGGCCGCAGCCAACGCAGACCTCGTGGCCGCAGGGGCTGTGACCGCCTTCCGCAAGGCTACCGGTGCCCCGGTGGCCAAGGGCGATATCGAGGCTAGTGGGCTTCTTTCGGGTGACTCCCAGTACTTCGGCATGGCCCAACCGGTCACTTACACCGTGAAGGCCGACCCAAGCAATCCCCCGGCTTCCGGCCAGGTCAAGTTCTATGTGAGCGGTGGGGCGATCATCGGCCAGAACGCCGACTACGTCATCTACGGCGCCACTCCGCAGTACCTGGTCGCCCCTGGTGTGGCCGCAGCCAATGCCGACCTGGTGCTGGCAGGTGCTGTGACGGCCTTCCGCAGGGCCACCGGTGCCCAGGTTGCCAAGGGCGACATCGAGGCAAACGGCAGTATTTCTGATGCCGTGGGCGCCTTTGGCACTGCGCAACCTGTCGTCTATACCGTACGGGGCGACACCGGCAGCCCCCGCGCCCAAGGCACCGTGGACTTCTACGTGAGCGGCGGGGCCATCATCGGCCAGAACGCCGATTATGTCATCTATGGCACGACCCCGCAGTACCTGGTCGCCCCCGGTGTGGCTGCAGCCAACGCCGACCTGGTGCTGGCAGGCGCGGTGACGGCCTTCCGCAAGGCCACCGGCGCCCCGGTAGCCAAGGGCGACATCGAGGCAAGCGGCAGTATTTCCGATGACGTGGGCACCTTCGGCACCCGCCAGGCCGTCACCTACACGGTGCGGGGTGATACAGGAAACCCCCAGGCTATAGGTACGGTTGACTTCTTCGTGAGCGGCGGGTCCATCATAGGCCAGAACGCCGACTACGTGATCTACGGCGTGACCCCTCAGTACCTGGTCGCCCCCGGTGTGGCTGCCGCCAACGCCGACCGGGTGCAAGCCGGACAAGTGACTGCCTTCAAACGGGCGACCGGTGCCAAGGTGGCTAAGACCGATATCGAGGCCAGCGGAAGTATCTCCGCCGATGTGGCAAGTTATGGGTCTGCCCAATCCATCACCTACATGGTGCGGGGCGACACGGGCAGCCCCCGCGCCCAAGGCACCGTTGACTTCTATGTGAGCGGCGGCACTATCATAGGCCAGAATGATGATTTCGTTATCTACGGGGTGACCCCCACCTACCTGGTTGCCCCGGACGTGGCATCCGCCAACGCCGACCTGGTGCTGGCAGGGGCAGTAACGGCCTTCCGCAAGGCAACCGGCGCACCGGTGGCCAAGGCCGACATCCTTGCCAGTGGCAGCCTTTCCGATGCCGTGGCAGACTATGGCACCCGCCAGCCTGTCACCTACGCGGTGCGGGGCGATACAGGGAATCCCCAAGCCATAGGCACCGTTGACTTCTATGTGAGCGGCGGGTCCATCATAGGCCAGAACGCGGAATACGTCATCTACGGCGCCACGCCGCAGTACCTGGTTGCCTCTGGCGTGGCCGCAGCCAACGCCGACCTGGTGTCGGCCGGCCAGGTGACCGCCTTCCGCAGGGCGACCGGTGACAAGGTGGCCAAGACCGACAACGAGGCCAGCGGCAGTATATCCGCCGATGTAGCCCTCTTCGGCACGGCGCAGAACGTCACCTATACCGTGCGGGGCGATACGGGCAGCCCCAAGGCCATAGGCATCGTTGGCTTCTTCGTGAGCGGTGGAGCCATCATAGGCCAGAACGCCGACTACGTCATCTATGGTGAGACTCCGCAGTACCTGGTTGCCCCTGGTGTGACCGCCGCCAACGCCGACCTGGTGCTTGCAGGCAAGGTGACGGCCTTCTACCGGGCGACCGGTGCCAAGGTGGCCAAGACCGACCTGGTCGTAAGCGGGTCTTTGACTGACGACGTCGCTCGCTTCGGCATCGCGCAACCCATCACCTATGCCGTGCGCCATGACAACAGCAACCCGAAGGCTGCGGGCATCGTGGACTTCTACGTGAACGGGGGGTCCATCATCGGACAGACTGCCGATTACGTGATCTACGGGTCCACCCCCCAGTACCTGGTGGCAGCAGGGGTTGCTGCTGCCAACGCCGACCTGGTGGAGGCTGGTGCGGTGGCCGCATTCAACCGGGCGACCGGTGCCAAGGTGGCCAAGACCGACATCCAGGCAACCGGCACCTTGAGCGCTGATGTGGCAGACTTCGGCACGAAGCAGACCATCACCTACACCGTGGCAGTGGATCTTGCAAGCCCCCAGGCAAGCGGTCCTGTGGACTTCTATGTGAGCGGCGGGTCGATAATCGGCGAAACCGCAGACTATGTCATCTATGGCACGACCCCTCAGTTCCTGGTAGCCCCGGGCGTGCCCGTTGCAAACGCCGACCTGGTGCAGGCCGGTGCGGTGACCGCATTCAACAAGGCCACCGGTGGCAAGGTCGCCAAAGGCGACATCAGGGCAAACGGCGCCTTGAGCGCCGCGGTTGCCGATTTTGGCACGAAGCAGACCATCACCTACACCGTGGCCGTGGATCCTGCCAGCCCTCAAGCGAGCGGAGCTGTTGACTTCTACGTGAGCGGGGGTTCCATCATCGGGCAGAACGCGGAGTACGTCATCTATGGCGCCACCCCTCAGTACCTGGTGGCAGCTGGCGTCCCTGCCGCCAATGCCGACCTGGTGTTGGCTGGTGCGGTGACCGCCTACAACAAGACGACCGGCGCCCCGGTGGCCAAGGGCGACATCCAGGCATCGGGCGCCTTGAGCGCCGCCGTTGCCGACTATGGCAGCAAACAGACCGTCACCTATACGGTGAACATCGGCCTTGCAAGCCCCCCGGCAAGCGGCAGCGTGGACTTCTATGTGAACGGCGGGGCCATCATCGGGCAGAACGCGAATTACGTCATCTATGGCGTGACCCCCACCTACCTGGTTGCCGCAGGCGTCCCTGCCGCCAATGCCGACCTGGTGCATGCTGGTGCGGTGACCGCCTACAACAAGGCGACCGGGGCCAAGGTGGATGCCGCTGACATCAGTGCAAACGGCACCCTGAGCGCCGCAGTTGCGGATTACGGCAAAAAGCAGACCGTCATCTACACCGTGGCGGTGGATCCCTCGAGCACCAAGGCCAGCGGCAGCGTTGACTTCTACGTGAGCGCCGGGGCGATCATAGGCGAGAACCAGGATTACGTCATCTATGGCGTGACCCCCACCTATCTGGTGGCACCTGGTGTTTCTGCTGCCAATGCCGACCTGGTGCAGGCCGGCACGGTGACCGCCTTCAACCGGGCGACCGGCGCCCCGGTGGCCAAGGCCGACATCCTGGCAACGGGCAGCGTGTCTGCCGATGTGGCCCTTTTCGGCACCGCGCAGACCGTGACCTACACTATCCGGGGCGATGCTGGAAGCCCCCAGGCCATAGGCACCGTGAACTTCTTCGTGAGTGCCGGGACCATCATCGGCCAGAACACAGACTACGTGATATACGGCACCACCCCGCAGTAACTGCTCGCCCCCGGCGTGGCACCAGCCAATGCCGACCTGGTGCAGGCCGGTGCGGTGACCGCTTTCAACCGGGCGACCGGTGCTCCGGTTGCCAAGTCAGACATCCTGGCAATAGGGGTCATATCCGACGACGCAGCCGATTTCGGCACCGCCCAATCCGTCACCTACCTGGTACGGAGCGACGCAGGCAACCCCCGTGCCTCAGGAACGGTGGACTTCTACGTGAGTGCCGGGACCATCATCGGCCAGAGCGCCGATTACGTCATCTATGGCGTTACCCCGCAGTATCTGATTGCCCCCGGCGTGGCCATGGCAAACATCGACCGCGTGCTGGCTGGCCAGGTGACCGCCTTCAATCGGGCGACCGGCGCCCCGGTTGCCAAGACCGACATCGAGGCCAGCGGCACCCTGTCGGCCGATATTGCCCTCTTTGGCATAGCCCAGCCCATAAGCTACCAGATAAAGGGCGATACCGGCAGCCCCCGGGCAGTCGGCAAGGTCGACTTCTATGTGAGTGAAGGGGAGATAATCGGACAGAATGCCGATTACGTCATCTATGGCAGCTCGCCGCAGTACCTGGTGGCAGCCGGTGTTGCTTCTGCCAACGCCGACCTGGTGCAGGCCGGTGTGGTGACGGCGTTCTACCGGCCGACCGGCGCCCAGGTTGCCAAGGGCGACATCGAGACTAGCGGCACTGTTTCCGAAGCCGTGGCCGATTTCGGCACCGCCCAGACCGTCACCTACACGATCCGCGCTGACACCGGCAACCCCCGTGCAATCGGCACCGTGGACTTCTACGTGAGCGGCGGCGCTATCATCGGCCAGAACAACGATTACGTCATTTATGGCGCGACCCCCACTTACCTCGTGGCACCCGGCGTAGCCGCAGCCAATGCCGACCTGGTGCTGGCAGGCACGGTGACCGCCTTCCGCAAGCAGACGGGCGCACCGGTTGCCAAGGGCGACATCGTGGCTGTCGGCACCCTTTCTGCCGACCCCTCGCTCTTTGGCACCTCTCAGGCCATCACTTACTCGGTGAGATATGACACGGGAACGCCCAAGGCTTCCGGAAAGGTGGACTTCTATGTGGCCGCAGGTGACATCATCGGCCAGAACGCCGATTACGTGATCTACGGCATCTCGCCGCAGTACCTGGTGGCGCCCGGTGTCGCTTCCGCCAACGCCGACTTGGTCCAGGCCGGTGCGGTGACCGCCTTCCATCGGCAGACGGGCGCACCGGTTGCCAAGACCGATATCGTGGCTGTCGGCACCCTTTCCGTCGACCCCTCGCTCTTTGGCCTCGCCCAGCCCATAACCTATTCGGTGAGATATGACACGGGAATGCCTAAGGCAAGCGGCATCGTGGACTTCTACACTTCTGCGGGCTCGATCATCGGTCAGAACGCAGCTTATGTGATATATGGCGTGACGCCGCAGTTCCTGGAAGTACGGGATGTAGCCCGCTCAAATGCCGACCTGGTGTTGGCGGGGGCGGTGACCGCATTCAACCGGGCGACCGGCGCTCCGGTGGCCAAGACCGACCTGGTGACAGCCGGCACCCTTTCCGCCGATCCTTCGCTCTTCGGCATTGCCCAGGGCATCACCTATACGGTGGGCATCGACCCCACGAACCCGCAAGCCACGGCCAGCGTTGACTTCATCGTGTCCGGTGGTGCCATCATCGCCCAGAGCGAAGGCTATGTCATCTTCGGTGCCACCCCGCAGTACCTCACGGTGGCAGACGTCGCCGCCGCAAACGCCGACCTGGTGGCAGCCGGACAGGTGACCGCCTATGATAAGGTGACCGGCGCGCAGGTTCCCTCGGGGGGGATAGGCATCGTCGGTTCGGTGTCCGGCTTGGAGGCCTCCTTCGGCTCTCCCCAAGCCATAAGCTATACCGTCACTGCGGATGCATCCCTGCCCAAGGCCTCAGGCACGGTTGACTTCTACGTATCCGGCGGGGCCATCATCGGGCAGAACGCCGACTACGTGATCTATGGCGCAACGCCCACCTATCTGGTGGCGCCCGGCGTGGCCGCCGCAAACGCCGACCTGGTGGCAGCCGGCAGCGTGACCGCCTTCGAAAAGGCCACAGGCACCCCGGTGGCCAAGGGCGACATCGTGGTCACCGGCAGCGTGTCGGCCGATGTGGGGCTCTATGGCACTGCCCAAGCGGTCACCTACACGATACGCAACGATAAGGGCACACCCCCTGCCCAGGGCACGGTGAACTTCTATGTGAGCGGCGGCACGATAATCGGCGAAAGCGACCGCTATATCATCTATGGCACGACCCCCAGCTATCTGGTGTCCGCAGGCGTGGCCGCCGCCAACGCCGACCTGGTGGCAGCCGGCAGCGTGACCGCCTTCGAAAAGGCCACAGGCACCCCGGTGGCCAAGGGCGACATAGCCGTGTCGGGCGCCGTGAGCGCAGACGTGGCGAAGTACGGTACCGCCCAGCCCGTGATCTACACCGTGGCCATCGACCCCAGCCCTGTCAAGGCGGAGGGCGATGTGGACTTCTATGTGAGCGGCGGCACGATAATCGGCGAAAGCGCGAATTACATCATCTACGGCGTGACCCCGCAATACCTGGTGGCCGCCGGTGTGCCTGCCGTGAATGCGGACCCTGTGCTGGCAGGCCAGGTGACCGCATTCAACAAGGCCACGGGCAAGCCTGTGTCCAAGGCAGACATCAAAGCCTCAGGCATGGTGAGTGCCGATGTGGCAGCTTATGGAACCCTTCAACCCGTCACCTACACCGTGGAGATCGATCCCGCAAGCCCCAAGGCCCAGGGTACCGTGGACTTCTGCGTGAGCGGCGGGAAGATAATCGGCCAGAACGCCGACTATGTGATATACGGTGCCACCCCAGCCTATCTGGTGGCGCCTGGTGTCGCCGCCGCCAACGCCGACCTGGTGGCCGCCGGACAGGTGACCGCCTTCAACAAGGCGACCGGAGCCAAGGTGGCCAAGGGCGACATCGTGGCCACCGGCAG